>JAGARQ010000026.1 GCA_017622175.1 Bacilli bacterium
ACTCTAACATTCGCAACCAAATTACTAATAGACATTTCTGATACAAATGCCGAAAAACCTACAGTAAGAGTAAGAACTAATATTAAAATAATTGTACTTAAAACATTTCTTATTTTCATACATTCTCCTCCTACTATTATCTACTTTAATTATAACATAAAATTTATCTATAAAAAAGAAAACTAACTTTTAGTTTCTTTTTTATTTTGTTCATTTCTAATTGCTTCTGCAGTTACTCCATGAAACTTTTCAAATTTCTTTTTAGATTGACCAAATATCGGATGGAATTTTCCATCAACGAGTATTTCCTCTCCTTCTCTTCTTAAAACTTCTTCTCTAAACTTAATCTCATCTAAAGTTAAAGATAAAATTGCACTACTTCCATTTAATAAAGCACCAAGATTTTCTGTTTCTTCTAAATAAGGAAATACCTCTTTTAATCTTTCCGTTGATTGAGTTAAAATCATTCTATCAATAAATCTTTGATCATAATTTTCTTTTATAAATTTAATGTTTGCCTTTATTCTTTCTGGATTAATAGTTAAAATTACTCCTGTTGCCTCTAAATTATATTCTTTACATATCTTAGCAACTTCTCTTAAATATTTAGGTTTCTTACTAAATGCAGAACCACCAGATTTAAATTCAATTCCATATTCTTTACAAATACTAACAATTTCTTCTATCTCTTCTGCGGTACGTAAAAATAATGTTCCACCACCAGTACAATCAATATCATTTTTTTCACATACAGAAATAATTTCTTTAACGACTTTAAATGGTTTTGAAAAAACTGTTCCACCAGACTTATAAGTAATACCTTTTTCTTCACATAATCTAGCAATACTTTCAATTTCTTCTGCACTTCTTTCAAATATTGTTCCTGATTTTTTATAATCAATTCCTAAACTCATACATGTATTAGCAATATCTAAAATATCTTTAGCTTTCTTTCTAAATAAATTACCACCTTTAGAATAATCTATTCCAAGTTCACTACATACTTTAGCAGCTTCTCTTAATTCATCTCCCGTACGTAAGAAAACATTTCCTCCATCTTGATAATTAATTCCAAGTTCAATACACGCCTTAACAGTATCTTCAGTATCACTTGCAAGTTTTCTAAATAAAGAACCTCCATCTTGATACTTTAATCCATACTTTTTAGCAACTCTAACAATATCTTCTATTTCATCACTTGTTCTAAAGAATGCTGAACTTCCATTTTTATAATTAATTCCATGTTTTTCACATACTTCAAAAACTCTTCTAATATCATCTTTATCACTACAGAATATGATTCCTCCGTCACTACAATTAACTCCATATTCTAAACATGCAATTGCAATACCTTCTACATTATCTGCAGTCTTTCTAAATACATTATTACCATTCTCATAAGTAATACCATATCTTTTACAAACATCAACTATATCTCTAATTTCACTAGCTTTTCTTTGGAATACAATACCACCATCTTGATATCTAATTCCAAGTTCTAAACATACTTTACAAACTTCTTCAATATCATCAACATTTCTATAAAATACTGTTCCAACCTTTTCAAGATCTACTCCATATCTTTGACAAGTTTCAATGATTTCTCTTAAATCAGTACCATCATGACTAAATACAGAACCTCCATCTTTATAAGGAAGACCATATTCTGAACAAATAGAAACAATATCTCTTATTTCTGAAGCAGTTCGATAAAATACTGTTCCACCATTTTTATAACTAATACCTAACTCTTCACAAGTTTTAGCAATTTCTTCTATTTCTTCTGGCAATCTTCTAAATACACCTAAAGCATTACGATAATCAATTCCATATTTTTCACATACAACAATAGCTTCTCTTAGTTCATTTGGTCTTCTTCTAAATACCATTCCACTATCTTTGTATGGAATATTTTTATATTCACATATATTAACAATTTCTTCAATATCAGAAACACTTCTTAAAAGAACGTTACCACCAGTTTTATAATTTATACCATACTTTTCACAAACTTCTATTTGTTTAATTAACTCATCGGGTGTAGTTTGAAAAACTGTTCCACCATCTTTATAAGAAATTCCATATTTACAACATATTTCTGAAAGTCTAATAATTTCATTTGGACTTTTTCTAAATACAGTTCCACCTTTTTTATAATTAATTCCTAACTTTTTACAAGTACTAATTATTTCTTCCAACTCATCTGGTTTTCTAAAATAAACTCCACTAGCACGTTTATAATCAATACCTTCTCTTTCACAAACACTTGCAATATATCTAATTTCATCAGCAGTTCTTTTTAATAACATTCCTGGTTCTTTATATCTAATACCTAATTCTTTCGCAACCTCAATAACTTCTTTAAAATGATCAACCTCATTAAAGAATACAAATGAAACATCTTGATACTTTATTCCATTTTCTATACAGAAAGAAACTATTTCTTCTATCTCATCTACAGTTCTTCCAAAAAGAACTCCACCATTTTTATAATTAATATTATATTTTTCACATACTTCAACTATTTCTTCTATTTCTAAAGCATTTCTTTTAAATACCATTCCACCATCTTGATATTTGATTCCATATTTTTGACATACCTTAACTACATCAGAAATATCTTCAATATTAGTAGTATAAATCATTCCACTTGTTTGATAGTTAATTCCACATTCTTCACATACTTGAACAAGTCTAATAATTTCATCTGCTGTCTTATAAAAGATATTTCCACCATCTTGATAATCAATTCCATACTTTTTACACACTTGAACAATATCTTTAATTTCATCAACTGTTCTATGAAAAACTAAAATACTATTCTTATAATCAATTCCAAGTTCGCTACATACATCAACTATTGGTTTTATATTTTCTGGTTTACACCTAAATATAGTTCCACCATCTAATCTAATACCATATAAATTACATAGTTCAATTATCTCTCTTACTTCTTTTGGCTTTCTTCTAAATACGCTACTACCATCTTTAACATCTAATCCATTAACTTCACAAATATCTAAAATTTCTCTTAATTCATTTGTACTTAAATTAATCTCATTTTCATAATTAATATAAGCCGCTACAGATAAAATACCTTTCTTACTAAGTCTTCCTTGACTAACATCCTCAACTCTTCTAATAACTAAAACAGGAACACTTAAAATAGATGGATTCTTTAAAAGTAATTTTTCACCATATTTCTTAACCACATATTCATAAGTTTCTTCTAATAATTCATTATTACAATTTAATATATGTAAACAATCATTTAACTTTAAAACATTAAAACCATTACTTTCTAAGAAATTATAATTATCTACTATATTTTCACATCCAAAATATAAAATACTTGGACATTTCTCAATACGTGATGGTTTTATATTTAAAGTATTTCTTAAATACTTTAAAACTTTTTCTACTTCTTCATACTCTGAATAAGTAATTAGACGATCCATTTTATAACCCTTAATGTTTTCCGGATTAACATCATACTTCTTCAAAAGTTCAAATAAACTATATTCATTAATCATCCAATCAC
>JAGARQ010000027.1 GCA_017622175.1 Bacilli bacterium
TAGTTCCTAGTTTTTCTCTGAAACCAATTCTTAATGTAATAGTATCACCATTTTTTACATAGTATGTATTTCCTCTAACAGCATCATTTGTTGTTTTTATAGATGTGAATGTTACTCTATTTGATGTTCTATCTAATGTTAGAACTTTTCCATTTACTGACATTTTTGTAATATCTTCTGTTTTGTTTCCAGCTTTATCATAAATGTCTGTAACTGTAAATGTAATTACTCCATCTTCAGCAACTAGACTTTCATTAATATCTAATACTGCTGTATATACATATGGATAGTCTGGATTGCTTGAATTGCTTAATTCTACATCTTCTTTAGCAACTACTGCTACTTCTTTTCCATTTGCATAGAATGTAAATGTTGGATTATGTTTTAATTCTTCGTTAATAGAAATGTATGCTGTTACTGTATTACCATTTGTAGCATATTGTTCTTTAACTTCATTTTTATATCCATTAACATTTGCATTTACTGCATTTTTCTTAGCGGCAGTTTTATCTATTGTGAATGTTACTTTTGTTTCATTGAATGCTTCATCTGTTAAAGTTACTTCATATGTTCCTTCTTCAGTGAATGGTTCTTTGAAATCAATTTCTTTACCATCTAGTGTTACTTTTACAGTTACTTCATTTTCTGTATCAGTTTCTTCATCTTTATCACTATATGTTAATTTTACATCTTCGTTTGTTATTTCGTTATCTTCAACACCTTCATATGTTGGTGCATCATTATCATCAAGTATTCTACTTAAGATTTGTAAGCGATCAAGTAAACTTTCTTGAACTTCTTCATTTCTTAATGCATCTACCTTTTGAACAATTTCTTCATCTTTACGATAATCTATAGAATCTTCGATATCTTCTCTTTCAGTTGCTTCTTCAACCATCTTTTCTAGTGTTTCAACTAATTCGATAGCATCAATAGCTTCTTCAATAATATCTAGTCTTTCTGTTAATTCATTTTTTTGATTTTGGTTTGTAACTTTATCTACTAAGTCACGAGCTGTGTCAACATCAACTTCATCAAGTGAACCTTCTGCTTTTTCTACTGCTCTTAAAGCATTAGTATAAGAGTTGTCAGCAACTTGGTTTTGAACTTGAGGTTGGTTTTGATTTTCAGTTCCAACTTCTCCTAAAGTACCGTCAACTGTTTCTTTGTCAGTAACTTCAGTATCTTTGGAACCATTCCCTTTTGAACCCTTTTCTTCTTCGATTGGATTCGCGAAGGTAAATAACGTTAATCCTATTAATAAAAATAGAACTATGGCAACGTATCTTTTCTTTCCTTCCATTTTAACCCTCCTATTTTTTTGTTAATTCTAAAAATGTAATTAACGAAATAACATTCTTAATTCCAACCACAATAG
The DNA here is from genome assembly GCA_017622175.1 of Bacilli bacterium. GTDB lineage: Bacteria > Bacillota_I > Bacilli_A > RF39 > UBA660 > JAEDES01. Next base: position 1,379 of record JAGARQ010000027.1, read on the forward strand.
ACTTGGAATTGGTTTATATTATAACTCAACTTAAGAATTTTTTCAATCATTTTTGTCGATTTTAATCGAATATTTGTATTAATTTAAAAAAATTCGCTACTTTTCGTTGCGAATTCTGAAAATTGGCCATATTCTTAGGTCTACTTTTCCTAAAATCTCTTTTTCTTTTACTAGCCCTATTTCTCTACTATCAAGTGAATCTTCTCTATTATCACCTAATACTAAATACATATCTTTAGGTATTACTTCATATCCTAAATCCATTAATGAGAAGTTTTCTGTTACTGTATCTTTACTAAGATAGTCTTCTTCAATTTTCTTATCATTGATATATAATACATTATCTTTATATTCAATTTTATCTCCAGGTAGTCCAATAACTCTTTTAATTAAATATTTTGTACTATCGTATTCAAAGGATACAACATCAAATCTTTTAACATCAAAAAAGATATAATGTAATTTATTTAAAACAACAATATCTTGACTTTCATATGTAGGTGACATGGATGAACCTACTATTTGTTGGATTGTTGCTATATACATTATAAAGACAATTACTAAGACAACGGTTAGAATCATTTTTGATGAATCTATTATAAATTCTCTTGCTTCTCTTAAGTCCATGAGATACACTCCCTATTCTTTTATCTTACATTAATATATTAACATATTATTAAATTATTTTAAATAAAAAAAAGACAAATTTCTTTGTCTATTTTTCGAATTTATTTGTTACATAGATTGAGACATATTTTACTTTTAAAGAACGATGTCTAATGATTCCTTTTCTTACTTTATTTTCTAAGTTAGTTATTCTTCTTAAACTCATATTATCAATAACATCAAGACCTAATTCTAACTTGTAGTATGATCCATACTTAATTAATCTTATTCTTGTGTCTTCAATGTCTTTAAATTCTTTTAAGTATTTGTTTATTTTATTTATTGTTTCTTCATCTTCTATTGTTTCTCCAATTAAAGACATTGAGTTATGGGCCATTATTTCAATGGCTGTTTTAATTACATATAAACCTATTAGGACTGTACCTATTACATTTACATATGTTAGAAATTCATATTTGTTTGCGAACTGAAGAATTATTGTGATAAATAATACTCCAATACTTGAATATAAATCTGTTTTTGATTCTTCTGTTGATGTTATTAATAATTGACTATGGATTTTTTCACCAACAATATGCATTGTTAGTATGGCTGCTAGTTTTAAACATAAAGCTACTAATAATACACCTAATAATGATATTGGTGGTATTACTGTTTTTGATATAAGTCCATGAACTATAATAAATGTTCCTAATAAGAATAAGATAACTCCAATGTATAGGTTTGTTAAATACTCAATTTTTCCATATCCAAAGGGATGATGTTTCGTTGGCTTTTTCTTGGAGAATTTAATTCCAATTATGCTTATTATGTCTGTTATGAAGTCTACGAATGTATGTAGACCATCAGCCATTAGTGAACTAAGGCCTAGTAGTAGTCCTCCTACTATTTTTAAACTTGAAATGATTAAGTTATTAATCATACTATATATTATAATTGCTGTTTCTAATTTCATATTACTTACTCCTTTACTATAGTCATTATATCATGAATTTTTGTTTTCGTTGATATTACTAGGGATTGTTTTTTTCTTTTACAGCACTTTACACATTTACAGTTACTTTTACAATATTTGTCATTGTGTCTATTTGTAAAGAAATGTATAATAAAATTAGATAGGAGGCAAGTCGTATGACAATATCTAAGAAGATAAAAATCATATTATTATTGTTGTCACTCTCACTGACTATGGCATTTATGAGTGATACTTATTCAAGATATGTTGCTGATACAACTGGTGATGTCGAAGTACAATTTGCAAAATGGCAAATCTTAGTAAATGAAGAAGATATAACTTCTGGAGAAAAGAAATCAATCGACTTACAACCTGTTGTGATAGAAAATGAACATGTAGCAGCTGATACATTTGCTCCTTCATCAGAAGGATATTTCGATATAGCTGTTGATCCAAGTAACATTAATGTTTCATTTGGATATACAATTTCACTTGAAGTATTAAATAAGGATATGCCTGATTTAATGATTACTCAATACTCACTACTTGATGAAGTTGGTGTTGAGGGAGAAAAAAATAATATTGATAGTACAAGTAATGTTAATGGTGTAATTGAAAATGCAATTACTAAACAAGTTTTATATGATAAAGAAAAACCTTTTAAACCATTTACAATTAGAATTTACTTTGAATGGTTTGAAGGTGAAGGAGAAAAACAAGATGATGAAGCTGATACATTAATTGGTGTAAATGCTTCTAAAGTAGAAACTTTAAATAATGAAGAAGAAAGTGATAATACTGAAGTAACTCCTGTTGAAGAGGTTACAGAAGATACTGAATCTGATAGTGAAGAAGTTACTCTTGGTAAGTTAAAAATTAAAGCATCTATTTCATTTAAACAATTATTAAAGTCTGAAATAGAAACTCCTGAAGAAGAAAATAATACAGAGGTTCAATAGAACCTCTTTTTTTATGCATAAAAAAGATAGAACTTTTTGTTCTATCTTAATTTATCTTTAGCTACTTCTATTACTGGAACTATACTACATTCTGTTGTTTTATCTTCCCCATATACTTTGGAATATGTTTCATCAATTTTCTTTAAAGCAAATTGTTTATTGTCTTTATAGTTTGTATTTAACCAATAGCACTTTGTTGATGAGAAGTATGGATATTCTTCATTTATAAATCTAAAACTTCCATCATAACTTATTGCTTTATTAATTTGTGATGTTGTTCTTGTTCCATAATTTAAGTATCCTATTGCTTCATTTGATAACTTTGGTCTCATTAGAATTGATGATGTTATATCATTTGAAATTATTGGTAAGATATCTTCTGCTTTTAATCCTTCTTTTTTTACTGTCCAGTTTGTTGTTAGTTCTTGTAATTTTGTTTCATATTGATTAGCTGTTCCTGTTACATATGTTGATTGTAATTCAGGTAGTAGATGTACTGATGTATCTGACATTCTACTATCTCTATCAATAACATATGTTTTTAAACATGTTGTACTTATTGCATTACATTTTTCATTATTTTTTACATCGTATAAAACAATGTTTCCTGTTCTAAAATCATGGTCAATTGCATCAACCTCATCAATGTATTGAACTGCTTTTAGACTTATTTCTAATTTAATTGCATATCTTCTTTCTGCTTCTTCTTTTTGGGACTCTGCAAGTTGGAAATCATAAGCATCCATTCCCCATTTACTATCTTCTTCATCATTATCTGATTCAAATGGCCATGAAACTGCGATTTTGAAGTTTCCTGTTCCATCATGAGCTCTTATAAAGTTATCACTTAGACTCATGTCAATATGGAATGGATAATCATGAGATAGCTTATCTTTTAATTCTTCTTGCTCTACTCCATCAAGAGTTGTTTCTAAGATTCTTGCTGATGTTATTTCATAAGTTACTGAAGCAGCTGTATCTCCTTGATTTTTAATATCAATTACTTCTTCCATTGTTTCCATACCAGGAGATATATCATTTAATCTTATTGTTAATTCATTCGATACTGGAGCACCATTTTTATTAAATTCAATGTGCCATGCTTTAACATTAACTTCTGTTCTAGCTGTAATTAATCCACTATATGCAAACCATGCAAGGGTGATTGAGATGAACGATACTCCGACAAAGAATAAAGTCATGATATTTAATTTTGCATAAGCTTTATGTCTTCTTTTGACTTTCACATCTTTTTCTGTATCCATCTTATCACCTCTTTTCTTGCTTTAGTTTAATTAATCTTCTTTAGATTTTTTAGTTGTTTTTTTCTTCTTTGTTGTCTTTTTTTCTTTAGTTGACTTTTCTTTTTTCTTAGGTTCTTCAACTACTTCTTCAACAATTTCTTCTTCTACTTGTTTTGGATGTCGTCTTTTTTCTTCATTTTCTAACATGAACGCTAGCATTTCAGAACCAATTATATAGAATATTGGAAGTATAACTAAAATAAACATTCCATATTTTGTATTTACTACTTTATAAATGAATGAAAGTAGTTCTGCTTTGAATTGAACAACTCCATAGATTTGTTCTTCATAAACCAATGGGTCTTCTACTAGGTTTGAAATACCTTTTGTATGGAAGACTCTTTTTCCATCAACATTTGTTTCTATTTTTATAACTTGGTGGGTAATTACTTTATTAGCAAAGCTTCCTACTTTACCATAGTATGTTACTGAGTCACCTACTTTAATATCTTCTGGCTCTGTAATCTTAACGATTAAGACATCTCCTACTTGATAGTCAGGAGCCATTGATGAAGATGCTACTGAGAACATTCTATAACCCATAAATGTTATTTGGTTATTACTAAATCTTTGTAGACACACAACTAGTAAAAACATTAGTACAAAGACAGTTATAACTACATTGAAAATTGTTTTTATTACTTTACCTATTTTTTTCATACTATTTTTACAAGTATTCTTGTGTCCTTTCTAAGTACTCGTCCATAGCATTTTTAAATTTCTTTTTAACATCATCTGCTCCTACTAGACGATCACTTTTATCATGTTTTAATTCTTCTGCTACAAGTTTCATAATATCTTCTTCAGATATTTTTAAACCACAACTTAGAAGTAAATCTACTATTCTTTTTATTTCTTCTTTTAGCATTACTACTGCATATTTAGATAATTGTCTTTTTTGTTCTCTTTTTGAATTAGAGATTGATTCTAATACGTAGTAGTTTATTAAGAATGAGTGATCTAAGAAACCTTTTATTACATCGTTTCCATCACTTTGAACGTTATCTTTAGAATTTTCATTATCATTAAATCCATATTTATTTAAGTATTCCCATAGAGCTGATGCTACACGGAAGTTTGGATTTTTTAAGAAGACGTTTGTCTTTTTAATTGGTGATCTTACTGGAGTTATATGAGCTTTATCTAAAGCTTTCATCATTTCACTTTTATGCCAGCTACCAATATATTCTTTAATTCTTTTAATTCTTTTCTTTACTTCTTCTATTTTTTCTTTTAATTCTTTATTTATTTCTCCTGTTGCGATTGTATCAGATGTAACTTTAATTTCGATATGTAACTTTTCTGATAATGTTTCTGTTTTCCCTTTATATTCTAAAAGTTTATTATCTGAAATATCTAATTCTTTTAGTTCATCTTCTCTTTCAAGAACGAATCTTTCCATGGTATTAACAAGTGTATGTAAGAATCTATTTTCATAAATATTAAATGTTTCTTCATTTCTAATATCTAAGATTTTACCAGGTTCTACCATATCAGTTGCTGCATCATATTTATTGATATAGTTTGTATGGCGAGATAAGTCTTTTACACTTTCTACTGTAATTCTTTTGGCTTTTTCAATTAGTTCAACATTTGCTTCTTGTACTAGTGCTACTTTAGCAACTCTTACAATTTTATCAATTCTTGGACATGCTTCTTCTATCTCATCTAACCAATCAAAAGAAAGCAAGTCTCCATTGTAGGTTGAGGCAAAAGCCATTTCTGATTCTAATTTTTTTAAAAACTTTTTAGTTGAAGTTCTTGCTTCTTCTGTATACTCTTTATCAAATAAATTATTATTCATTCTTTACCACCCTATCTAAATAGACTTCTTAAGGTTTGTTAGGTAAGCGATACATTCTTTCATAACGCCTTTACCAAATTTCTTATTTAACCATGCGATGAATGGATCTATTTCATCTCTTATAAGTGCTACACTTAATTGATCAAATTTTCTTAAGATTTTTTTAGCAATGAAGTAATCAATTGCTTCTATTTCTTTTCCTCCACATGCTACATATACTGGAGAGAAAGTATTTAATTGTTTCATAATACGGTTACCGAAAGCAATTCGGAAATGTTCAATAACATAGTCATCGATTTCAACTACAGATTGGTATCCTTTTTCTGTTAATGGGAACTTTTCAATAGCATCTTGGAATAAACTTTCTAAATAGCTTGCGTTAATATCCATTGCTTCTTGTTCACGACATTTGAATGGTGCAACCTTAGAGTTAATATCTAATGGCATAGCACGGTCGTAAACTTTATCTGTTACCATGAATGTTGAATCGTCGTTGTTGATTGTTCCGATATACCATAAGTTTCCAGGTAATCTTAATTTACCTTTAACTAATCTTTTTGGATCTGTTGGCCAAGCGCTTGATACGATATCAACTAACCATTCTTCACGACTTGGCATTTCTAGAATTGAAAGTAAATCTGCGAAGTAGTATTCTACACGAGCTAGGTTCATTTCATCTAGTATGATTGTATGTACATCATCATCAAATCCTGCTTCATAGATTTCTCCAAGAGCTCTTGTTTCATTGAACTTCTTAGTGAATTCGTTGAAGTATCCAAGGAAGTCTGATTTATCTTTCCATGAAGGTTCAACTGATGATACACACGAATCTTGTTTTACGAATTTTCCCCATGCATATGCTAAGGAAGTTTTACCTGTACCAGAGATACCTTGTAAGATAATTAACTTACCACAAGCAAGTCCTGCAAAGAAAGGACGTAAAATTTCATAGTTATAATATAGTCTTAATTGTGATGCTGAGAAACATCTGAAGTTATCAATTAACTCTGCTAATGTGAAATTGTTATCATAATTCTTAGGTTTTGTATCACCTAATTCAGCATCTATCATAGCAAGTTTAGGGAATCTGATAGTTGGATCTCCATTTTCTTCTTCTCCCTCTTCTCCTTCAGGGTTAACTTCATCCGGATTTTCTTCTTCACCTTCAGGGTTAACTCCTAATTGAGAAACTTTCATTGCCATAATTTCATCTCTTTCTTTCATTAATCTAGCAACTTCTTTATTTAAGTCTGCTATTTCTGAAAGTAGTGAATCTTTATTAATGTCTTTGTCATATCTTCTAATCAATTTTCTTATTAACATAATAAGAAGTAATATAATTACTAGAACTATTACTACTAGTAGTATTACTGATAATACTACTAGTATTTTTTCAAATGTATTGAAATTACCTTGATAGCTAGATATTAATTTAGCATATTCAGGAATGTTAAACATTTGAATTAGTCCTCCAAATATTCCTTTAAATATATCCATGAATCCATCAAAGAAGATTGAGATGAATTCATAAAAGAATCTTATAAATGTATTCATTTCCTACTCCCCTCTAGAAATTACCTATCTTACTAGATATTTCCTCGTACATTATTTTTGGTTTTAAATCTTCTGGTAAAACTTCAATGATGTTTGTTTTAGCAACTTTCTTTCTACTTATAAAGATATAATCTAAAACATATAGTTCCTTAATATCACTCTTCTTTAGTAGTTCTACATCGTTCATATCTACTGAGAAGTTGAATCCTTTTTTAATTAGTGTTTTAATAACTTTTTTGTTATCAGATAGACTGTTATATGAAAGTAAGATATTGATATTTTTCTTAGCAAGTTCATCATCTAACATTTCAAATACTTGGTCTAGTTTATTATCTTTTGTATAAAGTGTATCTGGTACATATACAACATATTTTTTATTAAATTCTCCATTAAACATATCCTTTACTAATTGTGATAGAAGTAAGTTACTAAGAACTTTAATTTTATCTTCAGCAATTATTCCTTCAGAATATGTTTTATCTACTATGTATTCACTATATACTTTTGAAAATTGAATGTTATGAGCAAGTTCTACTGCATACATGTCTTTTCTAGTTAATTTATTAAACTTCAATTCAAACATATTTGTTTCAATCTTCGATTGAATGAATTTAACCATTCCACTATATGTTTTTTGAGTTTTTAATAAATTAGTTATTATTTTCTTTAAATCTTGTTGTGATAAATCATTGAATTTAATATATTTTAAAATTCTTTTATTGTATGTATCTTTTTTCTTTTGTAGGTCTTCAATTTTAAAATCTTCTTCTAAATGATTTATTAGTTGTAAGAACTTAACGTTCTTTTCAACTTTTTCTTCATACTTTTTGTCTGATTCTTTGTAAGATGCAATTAATTTATTTCCAACTTCTTCAATTAATTTATCAAGTTTTGATAACATGTTCTTACCGTTGTAATTAAGATTAATATCACCACAGTTGTTATAGTATTTAGCATCAATGTATGAATCAATTAATTTATCTTTAATAGTCGGTTCATTGTTTTTTGGTTCTTCTTCTCTATTTAAGATTGTTATTATTTCAAGAATTTCTTCTTTTTTAATTAACATTGCTTTTTCAATGATGTTTTTACATTTCTTTTTCTTTCTTTGAATAAGTTCAAGTTTACTTTTAATTTTATCTTCGCCAACTTCAACTTCTTCTTTTTCAGCAACTTTAATATTTTCTTTAGCATTTTCGCTTTGTTCTTCTAGTTCTTTTGGTATTTCTTCATAAACATTTGATAATTCATCTTTATCTACTGAAACCATTCTGAAGAATAATGTTTTTTCCATATCAGATGTATTTTCAAGTTCTGCTTTCATCTTTTCTTTCATTTCATCTGAAATTTCTGGTTTTTCTTCTTTTACTTCTCTTATTTCTTCTTTTGGTTCAATAACTTTTTCTTCTTTTACTTCTTCTTTGCTTTCAGATTTAGCTGTTTTCTTATGTGTTACAGCTCTTTTTACTTTTTCAAGAAGTTCTTTTTCTTTTTCTTTGTCTTCTTGGGTTGTTTTTTTGAATACTTGATTTACAAAGAATAGTGTTACGATTATTGCGATTAGTACTATTGGATTAAAGATTGTTTTTCTTAATATTCCAAAGTTTGGTATTACTTTAACAACTTTACCAACTATTTGGTCTTTACTAATTGGTGAATCTTTTGCGGTATTTGCATCACCTTTTGTAACATAAGTTCCGTTATATGCCTCAATTACACGGTGTGTAATATATTCACCTTTATGTTCAAATGTAACTATGTCATTTAGTTTAATATTTTTAGAATATTTAACTACTATCCAATCTCCTGGTTCTATGATTTCACCCATACTTCCAGTTTGAACTTCAAATACTGAATGTCCAAAGAAACTTGCATAGTCACGTCCTAGTATCTTTACTTGAATATTGTTGTAAACAGTTATAAGTAGAATTACACCTAATATAACAATAAATATGTCTAGTAGGATGTTTATTATTTTTTTGATTATACTGTTTTTATTCTCTTTCATTAAAGTCACTCCCATTTTATTCGTATTCTACCTTATTTTATTATAGCACCCCATACTTTTTTTTACAACAAAATAAGACCATTTTTGACAAAAAAAAAGACTAGATTTTAGTCTTCTTCTGCACCGTATTTAATCTCAACAATTAGAGAGTAAACTTCATAAATAAAGATTAAGAAACATGGTACTAATACTATAAATAAGAATCCCCATTGTGATTCAATAATAGATAAAGCTGTTCCTATTTTATCATATGATTCTGTACCAATTCCTGCAACGTATTCCATAGAATATGTTTCTCCGTTTTCATATGCAATAGCATTATCTTCTACGTAAACATCTCCTATTTTACCATAACTTATTGAAGGAATACCTTTACTGTCAATACGATATGTAAATACTTCATCTCCTATTTTAAGTTGATCTACTTTTTTCTCTTCAACAATTACTAAGTCACCTTTTTGATATTTTTCAGTTGCGATTTCATCGCGAATAATAACTAAACTTTTTGTACCAAATTGAGTAACTCCATAGTCATTAAAGTTTAATAATAGAATTGTCATTATTAATGCAAATACAAAATATACTGTTCCGACAAGTCCAATTAAGAATTTTTTGATAGTTTCTAATACTTTTTTCATCTTACTACCTCCTACTATTTAATCCTATCATAAATATATTAATACTTCAACACTATTCACATTCTGTAGTTTCTACTAGAGTGAATTCTTCTTCTGAATATGTTTTAGTTGTATCAGTTTTATAGAATGTATAATTTAAACTATTTTTCTTTGAAAGTTTAAAAATAATTTCATTTATATAGTTTGAATTATTTGTTTTATGAGAAATATAATCATTACTATCTTGATCAATAATTAAATTATCTGGATTCCATGTTAATTTTAAACATTTATCTTCATTATAAGAATTTGTAATAACAATATTTTCATAGTTTGTTTTTGATTCATATTTTAAATTTAAGCTACCTATATCACTACTATCTTTTGTAAGAATATATTTAGCACTTATTTCTTTTTCATATGGAGAAGTTGATTTTGCAGTTATTACTACTGTTGCTGTATCAATAGGATTTCCTTTAGTATCAACAATTTCAAAGAAATGTTCTGATTTTGTAGGAACATTTGTCCAACTATATTTTGTACATTGTGATTCATTATAACTTGAGGTATCTACACCATCATTAGTTTCATTTAAACAACCAATTGATGCGGATAATTTAGCAGTTATTTTATTTTTTTCAGTTCCATTTAAATAACATACTTTAGTACTATTTTCTTCTTCTACTGTACAAGTTATTTCATAATCTATATCTGATTCTGATGCAATATATTTATTTTTACTGTTTTTTATTGAGAATGTAACTTTTTCTCCATCCCAAGAAGTATCTGTTACTTTGTTTTGATCTGATGATAATTCATCACTTTCAAAGTAAAATCCTTTAGAACTTAAATAGTAATTAAATGCTGCATCTGAAACATACTTAGCATAAGTTATTCCCCTTGTTAAAACAACAAGAATAATTATTCCAAACAATGCATAAAATAAATGTTTTGTAGTATTATCTTTTTTCATACTTCACCTACTTCCCTGTTGATTGCCAACTGTTAATATCTATATCAATGTAGTCAACTAAGTTTGCATATACTTCACTATTATATTTTGCTGGAAATGTTAATTCTAATGTATATTTATCTGTTACTTTATCATTATGAACCATTTTTTGAATTCCAGAATTACAAAGTAATTGATTAGTTGCTTCATCTCTTGAGAAGCCATCATCACAGATAAGCACTGGTTCTTCTACACCTTCTTTGTATAGTTTAATATCAAGTGGCATAAAATGATAAGTCTTAACAATTACTTGATAATTAATAGTAACATCACTTTTCTTTTGTTCTAGATTGTTAGCAACTTGAAAAGTATATTTAACAGGTTCATCTCCAGGATTTAAATCAGTAATTGGTAATTCAATTGAATCTGTTTTAGTTGCCTCAAAGATGAACTGGGCAATTTTTTGATTAGCTATTAAATTAGAATTAGATGTAAAAAGGGAATATGTTATTCCAGTACCTGCGACTAGGATAAAAGAACAAATAACTATAATCATTATCTTTTTCTTTATCATGATATTCCCTTCTTTCTAATTATTTTGTAATGAATTTCTTTTTAATTGTAGTGATTTTACGATCACCATCGAATAGTTCAAATCTTAATTCGTAACCATTATTTGCGAACTTTTTATTATTTAATTCAATAATTGTTGATTCTTCTGTTAGACTATATAGCATCTCTCCAGCTGGATTTAGGTTACCATTTACATAGTCTTTTAAATCAATAAGTTCATATGTTTGATCTGTTGAGATTACTGTTGCACGCTTATATAGTGAAACTTTGATACTCTTATCTTTTAAGTTAGTTGTATCAAGCATTCTTATTTTTAATTTTGTAGTTGGAATTTCAGTTATTTCTTCACCATTTTCTTTAGTCTTAGAAATAACACTTGTAAATTCATGTTCTACATTTTCTTCATCAATTACAGTAATTAATGTATTAAATCCATAGTTTGTTTCTTGTTTGTTTGTAACTTTTACTGGAATTAAAATATTATTACTTGAGATACTTGATGTATATTTTCCGTCACTTGCAATAAATGGAGTTATTTGGAAATTATAATCACCTAAATCTAATTTTGTATTTGATAAGTATGTTGTAATCTTTAGAGCAATTGCTGTTTTATTGGTATTTTCAGCAATATTGATTCTTGTAATACCATCATTATCAGGAGAATATAGATTATCTCCTATTTTAAAGGCAATATTTTTTAAATGTTCTTTTGAAACAATATTTTGATCTTTATCAATTAATGAAATTGCTATACCTAACTTCTTATTAGTCTTAGTTGTATCATAAATTTCTTTATTTTCCGCTAATTTATTTGAAATAAATGTTTCTAAAGAAATTTCTGTTTCTGAATCGCTGTTATAGTAAATAATTTTGTCACCAGATAGATTATTTATTTTTATTTCCATATCTTGATTAGGATAAATATTTACTGTTTTGATAGAATCTTTTAATGTAGATACTACCGATTCATTTGCTGAATTTCTTAATTCTAAATAAGCTTTTAAACTTATTTTTTCAGTAATTTCTGTTTTTGAAAAGTCAACTTTGATACTTAAATCTTTGTCTTTTCTTGCAGTATATTCCGCATCATTAAATACTTTTGTTGTATCAGTTTGTCCAACTTTGACAAATTTATTTAATGGATATGTTGCATATTTTTCACAATTTTCTTCTGTACAACTTGATTCATAATTATATAAATCTTCAGTTGAAGTTACTTTGTATTTAAATACTTCTTTAGTTGTATTATCAAATAAAGTAATTATTGTATTTACTGGCAGAAGCATATTTGTTACAAAGTTGTTTGTATCTTTATCTTGATATGTTCTTTCTTCAGTATATTTAAAGTTATATGTAAGGCTTGATTTAGAAGTAATATTTGCTTCGTTAGAATCTACTTTTTGTTCTGAAAAAGATATTTCTTCTGTATAACCACCAAATACTAAGTTATCTGTACTTACATATTTTACTCTGTCGGCAGCATCTGTTACTCTTACATATACAATGTAATTACCACATTCAGTTATTTCTATTGGTGAAGTGTAATCTTGCCACTTAGTTCCATCTAAGTTTTTAAGATTTTCTTCAGTTAGCGTTTCATTTGAAATGTAGTACTTTGTAGATGTAACATCAGCATACCCACCTGTTGCTTCTACATTCAATGTTACTTTTTCTAAAATATTGATGTTACTTGGTGTTTCTTTTAATGTTGACCAAGTTTCATCATTCATAGATATTTTAACTACTGGTTCGTTTAAATCTATTACTAAACGTTCACTGTTAATGTAAGTAATTTGATCATTCTTATCAACTATTTTTACATATACTGTGTAGTTTCCTTCTTCTTCAATTTTTACCATATTTTCATATAGTGTCCAGTCAGTTATTTGCCCTACTTCTTCTCTTGTTTTTAAACCTGTACCTTTGTGAATGTGATAGTAGGCAGTAAAGGTATTTAGTTCATCATTTGAAACTATTCTAAATCCTACTTGGTTTTTAATATATAAGTTTCTTAATTCATATCCAAGGTTATTCCATGAATATGTTCCAACATAAAGAGTTGCAATTGGATTATTTAAATCATCAAAATATAGAATTGGATTATAACCTTCTTCGTATACCCAAAGATTATCTTTGTTTTCTTTCAAATCTTCTGAATCAATATATTCTTTAAATCCAAATGTTTCTTTTAAATCATCATGATTAAAGTCTTCATTTTCTGCATTTACTGTTATTTCTCCTGTAGTTATTTCACCTTCTATAACAGCAATTGGACTGGCGTCTAAAATGTTATTTACTTCTACTTCTGTGTTTTTAATTTCATTTATTGAATACATTGCTTTTGTTGTACTAAATGAATTTGTGAAATTAACTTTACTATTATTAGAAATTTTATTAATAAATGAGTTTGTTACAACGGCCTCTAATGTTCCAGAATTATATGTTTTGTCAATGTTTGTTATTTCTGTTGTTCCAGCAATTGTACCAATTAATCCTGATGCATATTTAACTGCTTCTATATGCCCTATGTTATATGAATTTGTTAAATCTGTATTTGTTGCATTTGCAACAATACCCGCAGATTCATTTGTACCATATACATTAGATTTATTAATAATATTTGTAAGTGTCGAAGATGATGCTTTAGCAACAACTCCAGCAGTAACTGCATATGTATCGTATTCTGTTGTTATATGATATTTTAAATTTTTTAATGTAATAGTTGATGATAATTCATCTGTTACTTTTACTGATAAACTTTCAGGTAATGTATTATTTAAATTAATTGTAAATTCACCTGAAGTAATTTCTTGGTCATTAATAATTATTCTTTGATTTTCAGATGTTGTTTCGTATGTACCTGTTAATTTTACTGAAACTGGAGTTTTTGTTGATACTGGTAAAGTTAATGTTTCTTCTAACTCTGTTTCTGTTTTGTTATATGTTGTATCTTCTAAAGTAAGTATTTCTGTTTCTTTAACTTTATCAGTGGTTCCAACAATATCTCCATCGATAAATACATCTTTAATAGTTGAGTTTGATATTGATGTAGCAAGTGATGCTGTTGTTGAACCACCATATATTAAAATATTTTCTAGATATAGGTTTTCTACTGTACCTTTTAAGTTGTTAAATAAAGCAAGTTCACTACTATTTTCATCTGTTATATAAAGTCCATAAATTGAATAATAGTTTCCATTGAAATGACCCTTGAAATTGTTTAGGGTATTAAATTTATTAATATTGGCTGTTTTTTCTCCAGATAAATCACTATTTTGATATATCTCTGTTGTATACTCTTTTAAATAAAATTTTGTTTTTTCTACTGTATAAAGTAAATTGTCTTTTGTATATTCTAATGTACCATTATTAATAATAATGTCATTTGCTAATTCGAAATAAGTATTTTCATAAGAAGTTTCATGTAACATTTTTTCAAAATATGCTAGTTCTTTAGCATTAGAAATAATATATGGATCTGATGATGTTCCCGAACCATTACGATAAGATGAAGCTACTGTTCCATCCCAATTATTTTCATCACTTAATAAAGCATTAATATCAATTCTATTCTTATATCTAGATAATGTTGGTATAGCTATTGCAACTGCTAAAACTATTACAGACAAAATAGCAATATATCTTGATTTAGGAATCATTTTAAGTTTTGATATTAGTTTTTTTAGTTTTGTCATAACATCTCATCCTTTACTTCTATCCTATATTCATAATTGTAACATATATAGACATTTTTTGCACTAAAAAACATACAAAAAACTAATGATTTTACTCATTAGTTTTTTCATTTTCTAGTTTGTATTTGTTTACTTTTGTAATAAACCAAATCTTTTCAATAGATGTAGAACTATTATCTATTTTATGTGTTCTCAAGATAATATTTATTTTGTTTAGTAGAGGTTTTAAATTATCCTCAATTAAATCTTCTTCTTCAATGTGAATATTACTTAATCTATATTTATTAGCAATTATTCTTGGTAAATTTGAATCTTGGAATACTGCTACTCCATTGATAATCACATTCGTTGGATTCATTGCATATAGGTCAAAGTTTTCACTATATTTAATTACATCCTCATATGTAGTTAATCTATATACCTTTTGAATTGCAATCTTTTTGAAATAATCAAAACTATAATATAAATTTAGTAAATCTGAAATAGACATTGTACCAGATAGTACTTGCATTACTTCATCATTGAAATATTCTTCATCATATTTCTTATATAACTCATATAACTCTTTAGCTTTAATTACAGTTTCCATTTTAAGATTTTTAAGTTCAACATCACTTTGAACTTTAAATAATCTTGGTTTATTTGAATATATTCTTTTATTAAGTTTTGAAAGCTCTTCTTCTTTTTTATCAATTTGTACTTCGATATCTTTAAAACTCTTATGGTTTGTTTTTTTAGTTGATAAAGTACTTACTATTTTTTCATATTTAGATTTAAAATCTTTAAATAATGCTGAAAATTCATAGTAATTTGTAAGTTCACTAATATTTAGTTTAAACTTTTCTAAAGCATCACAAATATTATTCATTTTATCTTTATCATCTAAGTTAAATGAATCTGCAATTAAAGATTGATATGCTTGAGTTCTAACTTTACTAGATTCTAAGTATTGTTCTATATCAATTGCTCCACTTTTTGATAATTCAATTATGTCAGCAATTGTTTCTTTTTGACGCATGTTAAGTTCAATATATGCTTCTTGTAATTCTTCAATGCTTTCAGCATAACTTTTAACATTAGTTTTAGCCATTTCTTCTCTTTGTAATGAAGAAATGTAGGCATTAAGTTTCTTTTGATTTTTTCTAATTAGTTTTCTGAAGTTTAATTCAATATGTTGAATTATTTCAGGATTTAACCAATATATTTGTTCAAATATTTGAGAAACTTTTGTATAGTCTTTGTCTTTGTTATGACGTACATCTAAGAATGCAGACATATATTCATGAACATAACATGTATAGTCAAAATCATCACAGTTTAAGTGAATTCCTGCTTGATCGAACTTATCTAAAAATCCATTAATAATAACATTTAAAGATTTAAAGTTTAATGTATAGTAATTATTTATTTGATATATAAGGGTATCAAAACCCATTTTTTCTAGATATGTATTTGAGGGATTTAGAAGAAATTTTACACGTTCTAAGCTAACTACTTTTTCTTTTATTTTATTGATATCTTCACCTTTATCTACTTTAGATAAAGCTGCAGCTTTTACTGACATATATTTAAATAATTTATCTTTATAATCTTGATATTTCTTTGTATATTCAGTAATTGTATCATTAAATTTTTTCTTGTTAGCTTTAGTTTTTGTAGGCATAGATTGAATATTTTCTTTTTTTCCTTCTATGTCTTTATTTATGAATTCTAAAAAATTATTCATCGTCTTTACCCTTTTCTTCTGTTTCTAATTTACTCTCTTCTAAAAAATCTAAGAAAATTTCTATATTTTCATATACTTCTACTAATTCTTCTAATGTTAATGTGGATAGATCAAAATTAATTTTATTTTCTTCTGTCACCTGCATCACCATTCCCCTCGTTGTATTATTCATTAAAAGCATCCCATCCAGCTGTATCTTTAGTAAAGTCAATTCCGATTTCTACTTCTGCTCCTTCTGAGTCAGTTTCTAAGCTATCGACATCTTGACCTTCTATCCAGACATAGATTCTTGCTTTTGTTATACCATTTGGTATTTCAAATATAGCCCTATCAAAGTCATTTTCATCTCTTGTTTCTTGTAATTTATAGTATTCAGTATTAAGAGATGGACCTGGTATTGATTCTTTTACATATATTTTTGAACCAGCTTTTTTTGAAGCATAAGTTGGGAATTTTATTCCATCAATAAGTTCAATATCATGTTTTGCAGCTCTTTCTATAGATAAGTCTGTATGATTCTTACTATTTGGTTCAAATATAATTTGTTGACAATTGTTATTACAACTTACATTTTGTATTTCATTA
Organism: Bacilli bacterium; assembly: GCA_017622175.1. Classification (GTDB taxonomy): domain Bacteria; phylum Bacillota_I; class Bacilli_A; order RF39; family UBA660; genus JAEDES01. Next base: position 18,738 of record JAGARQ010000027.1, read on the forward strand.
ACTGATGCATTTAGATTTACACTTCCAATTCTTACGATACCAATTCTAAATGAATTTACTAATCCAAGCATTTCTTCACTAATATTTTCATCAATTGCTTGAATTATGGTTGTATCTTGTAAGTATAAATTATCACTTTCTGGTGATCCAGTATCATTTTTAATGAATAAGTCGAATGCAAGATATGAGTTATATTCTCTAGGAGCACTTTCTTTCGCAATTCTTGTTCTTAAAAAACCATTAAGTCTTTCTCGATCATGTCTTGTATACATTACTCCGCTTGTCTCATACATATTAAATTTTGGGGTATTACTATTAGGAATTCCACTACTTGAAACGGGAATAAATCCATTTGCAGCCCATTGATTTGTATGATTTGGATATAATTCATATAAATCATCAATTATAGTATTTTTTGTAATTTCAAGATTATGCTCGAAATTTACACCATCAAATGAAATTGATAAATCACTATTTTTTTCAATTACCATTCTAAATGTTTTAATTTTAACATTTAAGTTGGTTGAAAACCATGCATATGTTGAAAATATTAGTAATATACCAAGTAATAATATAACTATTGTTGTTAGTTTTTTATTAATTTTTCTTGGTACAAATTCTTCTGAAACTTGCATTACTTTTTTATTTTTTATGCTTGTTTTCTTATTCTTTTTGGGGTGTTTTTGTGTGCTAGTTTTAGTTGTCTTGGTTGTCTTTTTAGTTGTTTTTTTTGTCACTTAGACACCACCTTTTTATACAAATAAGGGTAACACCCCAACACTAGTTGGTGTGGGAAGTGTTACCTCTTTTATTTGTTATGTTAATTATTTATTCTGCTTATGCAGCAGCTTCAAATTTCCATTTACCGTCAGCAAAAGATGCTTTCATATTACCATCTTTAGATGATGTGAATGTAAATTCTGTTACATTATCTTCTTTTACGAAGTAGAATGCTTTAGTTTCTGCATCCCATACGATGTTTTTACTTGCTGGAGCTGTAGTAACTACATTAGTAATTTCAGCACCGTCAGTTGGAGCGTAAGCAACTTTTTGAGTTCCTTCAGCACCTGGGATTAGAGATACTGGTTCATCAGTATAATCTTCATTTGTATATCTTTCTTTAGTGAATCCGAAGTTAACTTGAATTGCTTTTCCTAATTGAGCAAAGTCATAGTTATCAACATCTTGTCCTTCGATATATACATAAACTCTTACTTTAGTAATACTATTTGGAGCTAATGTCATGAATACGTTACGAGCAGCACCTTTTACATCTCTTTCAGTTTCAGTGAATGTATCAACTGCTACTAATTTATATGTATCGTCATCATCTTCTCCTAATGGACCATTTGCTTTAGCTGCTAAATATTTATCATATGTCATATTTTCAGCTGCACCAGTAGTTCCTGTTGGTTCTACAGTGTTTGCTTTATATTTGTTATATGATAATCCATCATATACATCTACATAATCATCGATATTAATTTCTCTTGAAATTGCATATGTTGGTAAATAACTACCATTTGTAACTGTGTTACAACGTGCAGATTCTGATTTTTCTGTATAAGTGAACTTAGTTCCTGTTGTTCTTAAAGCACATGATTCATCATACCATTTAATTGCATTAGAGATATGATCTTTATCATTTGGTTCCCAGATAGTTGCAGTTCTTGTACAAATACCTGTTACTGCTCCAGCTGTTGAACAAGTAATTCCTGTTACTGTTGATACTGGATTTGTATCATCACCTGTTTTGTATTCTTTGTTTTCAACACGTCCGATTTGCGCAAATGCTACACGAACTGAGTTTTCAATACCTGTATTTTGTGTTCCAGATGTTCCTACTGTTACATCTGAATCATAAGTTAAGTAAATTGCTTCTTCATTTTCTGGATTATAATTTGTATAATATTTTTCTCCGGACATATTTCTAATGAATAAGTCGAAAGCTAAATATCCATCAGCTTCTGCAGTTGCACTATTATTAACTTTACTAGCTAATAATCTGTATCCACCAGCAGTTGCTGTTAAACTTCCTTTTTCGAATAAAGTTAATTTATTCTTTGTTGAATCAATATCACCAACAGTTGACATTGGAATTAATCCTTTACCACCTGCTGCTAAATATGCTTCTGAATCCCTTGTTGTTAACCATTGGTTTTGGTTGTTTGCATATTGTGGTGCTGTTACTGTATCTAATTCTGTTGTCCATGTTTCACCATCTAGTGATAACATTAGACCTTCAGTAGTAGCAATTTTAACTTCGAATGAGTTAACTCTAACTGTTTGCATACCAATGAACCATGCATAAGTTGAAACAGTTAATAAGATTGCTGTTAGAACACAAACAAACACTAAATTTCTAATTTTTTTAGTACGTTTATTATTTCTTTTCATACTTTTCCTCCGTTTATTTTTTTAAGTATGTCATACTAAGCTGTTTTTTTAGCCCAATCAATTGTTCCATCTTGAGAAATTGTTGGTTCAAATGTTACATCTACATTATTATCTTTAAATGTGAATGCTGTTCTGATTGTTCTTGGAATTTGTAAATATTTAGCTGTACCAGCATCAATATATTTTACTCCTGTTGGTAAAGTATCTTCATCAATATCTGTTGCTTCATAAGCTACACGATAATTTCTGTATAGATCTTCAACTAATTCTGGATTATCATCATAACCAAAGTCTTCAGCATAGAATCTTTCTTTAGTGAATCCAAAGTTAACTGTGATTTGTTTTCCAAGTGAAGCGAAATCATAGTTATCAACGTCTTGTCCTTCAATATATACATATACTCTTACTTTAGTAATACTATTTGGAGCTAATGTCATAAATTCTGGACGAGATGAACCAGTATAATTCTTTTCTGTATCTGTGATTGTATCTACATTATATAGATAATTATCTACACCAACGTTTCCACTGTATCCGTTGTAATCTGTACCATCATATACATCTACATCTTGTGCTTTTCCAGTTTCTGGAATAACCTTATTTACTGCATATGTTTCATAAGCAGTTCCATCTTCAACGTCTTCACAAGAACCTTTTGCACTCCATGTAGTTCCGTCTGTTCTAGCTCCACATGATTTGTCATACCAACTAATTGCATTTGCAACGTGTTTAGTATCATTTGGTTCCCAAATTGTTGCATCTCTACAAATACCAGTTACAATTTTATCTGTTGAACCTTCTTTTGTAGTATCAGAACATGTGATTCCTTGGATTGTTCCAGTTTCTGAATCTGATTTAACACGTCCTACTTGTGCGAATGCTACACGAACTGAGTTTTCAATTCCTGTATCTGCAACTCCTGAAGTTGATACAGAAACGTTTGAATCAACTGTTAAGTAGATTGCTTCTTCATTTTCTTGGTTATTTGTTGGATAGTAAGCTTCTCCTGATAAGTTTTTAACGAATAAGTCAAATACTACGTATCCGTCAGCTTCTTTTCCATCTGTTCTTGTTGTATTATTTAATACTTCTGATAATAATCTGTACCCACCTGCTGATGCAGTAAGACTACTTTTTTCATAAATAATCATTCTACTGTGAGTTGTATTCATTTTTCCAACAGTAGAGATTGGTTGTAGGTCTGTCCACTTATTAGTGTGATTTGTATATTTTTCTGCAATGTCATCTAATACATCTGCATTGATTGTTACGTTATCTGAGAATGAATCTTTTTCACCTGTTACAGATAAAGCTAATCCATCAGCAGCAGCAATCTTAACTTCGAATGCATTAACACTAACTGTTTGCATACCAATAAACCATGCGTAAGTTGATACTGTTAAAATGATTGCACTAAGCATACATATAACAATTAACTTTTTAACGCGTTTTTCATGTTTTTGATTTCTTTTTGCCATAATGTCTTTTCTCCTTCTATTTTTCTTCTACGTGTTCTGAGTAGAATTGCATTTCGACTTTGAATTCTCCGCCAAGGATATTATCAGTACACTCAGGATCTGCACCTTCTATCCAAAGTACAAGAGTGTACTCGTGGATTTCTCCTGGCTTAAAATTCTCGGTATGTTCAAGTACTATAGTTTGTTCATCTTGGAAAGGAACTGTATTTTTTTCAGCCTGTCCATTAGCACCTAACTTAGCATATGTAACATACTCTCCGTCTTTGTAAATTCTAACTCTCACAGCATCATCGACGTTTTTGATTGCATCGGTGATGATTACTTCGTTCCAATAATCAGATACATCAGTTCCGGTGTTCTCTACATAAAATGTATAGGCTAAGTAGTTGTCCCCATTATGAGAACCACCACCTTGTTTGTCGATGTTTTCTGGCAACCACTTGTGTGATACGTTATCGAAAGTTGCCGGAGCCTCCGCAAACAATTCATTCCTGTACACCTTATACGTTGGATCATCGTAAATGATTAATCCGTCATCGAAGTACAAATTCTTATCTAGCGTGATGCTAAAATTTCCTCTACTATAAATAATACCGATTGTGTAATAAAGAATTAAAAGGATTAGGAAAATAAATAATAGAATTAAGAATAAAATCTTTTTTATTCTCTTTTCGAGCATAAATCTTTTTACGTCTTTTTTATTCTGCATATTCCATCAACCTTACCTTTATCCTCTCATACTATACTACACTACCATATTCTTTATAATACAATATAATTATAACATTTCGACATTTTTTGTCAATATTCTCAGGTCATTAAAAGTGACATTTTTTGTTTTTATTTTTTCTTTACATTCTTTTACACATTGATATACAAACAAAAAAATCCATTAGACAATGGATTTGTAAATTTCGTAAAATTTCTCGATGTTGTCATAGTAATGAATTAATTCTTTGGTCATACCTAATATATGATTAAAATTGTTTTTAGATATTATATAACTAAACCATTGAAGTTTACCATTAATGCAAGCATATAATACATCCCTATAGTGTTCTAATAGTGGTCCATAGTGTTTTATGTAGCTTTCTATAAATACTTTATATTTGTCAAAATTATATTCATTATTTGTAAGAGCAAAGTTTAAAGCTGCTTCTGCCATACAACAACTAGGATTAGATAATCCACTTGCATCAAAGTCAATTAATGTTGGAGTTAATCCATTCCATAATATATTTAAAGCTTTATAATCATTATGACTTATACATAGATTTTTCTTCATAGTTTTTATATCTTTATTGCTTCTATCTATTAGTTCATCTAATTTTTCTTTATTTTCTTTTAAGTAATTATAGAATTCTTGATGTTTTTTTCCCACTCTTAAGAGTTCTTTTGTATTAATAGTTACTTTCTTATAAAAGCATGGAATATCTACTTTCATATCAAGTTTATGAATACTACTTAGCGTTTCTGCCAAAACTTTTAAATGGTCATTTGTAAAGTCTTCTTGATTTATTACTTTAGACTCTGAGTAATTATAAACTAAATAATAGTTTTTATTAATAAAGAAAAAACTTCTTTTATGTAACTTTTTTGGAATTAAACAATTAATTTTATTTCTGTTTAGTTTTTCTGCTATTTGTATTTGTTTTTTTCTTTTATTTAAATAGTAATAATTACTAATTGCATCTTTAGTAAATTCTTTTATAATAAATGTACCTTTAGTTGTTACGACTTTATAAACATTATTTTGATGTGATAGTTCTTTTTCAAAAGATTCTAGTTCCCCTAAGTTAAATAAGTTACATACTTTTATTAAGTTCTTTTGTATTTTAGTTAGTTTCATATTATCACCACATTAATTATAACAATAAATTATTAAAATAAAAAGACAATATACTTTTTCGTATATTGTCTTTTGTTTTAGGAACCTGCACTAGCATAACGCTTAGTACCCTTATAGAATATTAAAAAGCATGGTATTAAGTATACAAATACAAGTAATGGAGATAAAGCATATAATGGATTATTTGTTTTTCCTAAGAAATATAAAAGTGGATAGTAATTAACAAATGCATATGGAATTATAAAGGTGAAGAAATAAACAAATCCCTTTTTAAATACTCCTATTGGATATTGTGCCATATGTTTTCCTCCAGCTGTGAATACATTTCTTACTTCTAATCCTTGAACTGTTATAAAGCAGTATGAGGCTGCTAGTAAGAATATTGAGAAGAAAACCGCTATAGCTGATAGAAGCATTAAAAGAAGTGTTATTACTTTCATAATTGACCACTCTATTTTTAAATTAATTAAAGCTATTACTAAAACAATAAGTGCTTGTATTAATCTTGAAACTTTTGTGTAGTCTGCTTCGTATCCACATACTTGTAATAGTATGTTTTTTGGTCTTAGGAGAATTCTATCAAATTCTCCCTTAATGATTAGTTCATCAAAATGATCTAATCCTCTGGCAAAGCTTTCATTGAAAGCAAAGCCAAATTGAATTACAGCAAAACATAATAGTACTTCATAAAGAGTAAATCCTTTAATATTATCAAATTTTGTAAATAAGGCTAATATTATGAAGTAGTATGAAAAGAAGACTATTATTTGAGATAAGAATGAAGTTATAAAAGATGCTTTATATTCTAATAAGGATTTTAAGTGAAGGCCTAAATGTTTCAAATAGACTTTCATTTTTTATCCTCCTTGAACGACTACCTTCTTTAATGATTTTTGCATTAAGATGTATCCTAAAGTTATTAGGATAATTATCCAGATTATTTGAATAATTAATCCAATTAATCCTTCTTGTAAACCTATATTTCCAACGTAGATTCTAAATGGTAAATCACTTACGTATTGGAATGGCATACATTTTGAAATTGTTTGTAGGAACTTTGGAAAGAATGGAATTGGTACTACTAATCCTGAAAAGATATCAGAGATTGAAATTATAATTCCAACTACTCCTTTTTCATTTAATGTATGCATAGTGATAATTGGATATAAGGCAATTATCGATGTCATTAGTAGTGTTCCTGCTGTCATAGTTGATAAGAACAATAAGAAGTGTTCAAATGATGCTGGAAGAGATATTCTGTATGGTTCTGGTAAGAACATTAGGAAGATTATAAAAGGTATTGCTCTTAGAACAACTTTTGATAATCTTTCACCTATTATTTTGAAGTACCACATGAAGTACATATTTTTTGGTCTTGCAAGTTCATAGGCAATGTTTCCTGTTTTTACTAGACTGAATAACTCTTGGTCTTTGTAAAAGAGATTTACTAAAGATAGAAGTGCTTGATTTAACCAGATGTAAGTTATTAGTTGTGGTAGTTGCATTGGTAAAGACGCACTTCCTGATTCATAGAAAGCAATGTAAACCATAATGTAGACAAATCCAAAAAAGACTTGAGTAGCAATACCTGCCCAGGCTGCTGCTCGATATTGAAGATGTGTTATGAAGCGTAGTTTGAAATATGAAAGATAGGCTCTCATATTTTTAAGTCCTCATATAGATTAACAATCATGTTATCTAAATTTTCATTATCAATTTCTACATCTTCAATTTGGACTTTTTTAGAGATGACATTTAAGAAATCTGAGATATTTAATTCTTTAGAATCAATTGTGAATAAATATCCATCTTTTGTCTTCTCTTTCTTTAAGACACCCTTTGTTCTTATGTTTATGGCATCTTTTGTATTGACCGTGATGTATTTTTTGTTTGCGTAGTTGTTTTTTAGTTTTTGTAGAGAACCATCGTATAAGACTTGTCCTTTACCGATTAGAATGATTCTTTTTGCAAGTGCATCAATATCACTCATATCGTGGGTTGTAAGGATTATTGTTGTTTTTTTCTCTTTGTTGATTCGTTTTATGAAGTCTCTTACAAGTTGTTTGGAGATTGCATCTAAACCAATTGTTGGTTCATCTAAGAACAGAATTTCTGGTTCATGTAGAAGTGATGCAGCAATTTCGCAGCGCATTCGTTGCCCTAGACTTAGTTGTCTAACAGGTACGTTAATGATGTCTTTAAGATTTAGTTTTTCAACTAATTCTTCTTTGGTTTTTTGATACCTTTCTTCAGGAATATCATAGATATCCTTTAGTAAATCAAAAGTATCTTCTGCAGGGATGTCCCACCATAACTGACTCCTTTGACCAAAGACTACGCCTATTTTTTTAACGTATTCTTTTCGATCAATCCAAGGTGTTTGCTTACCCACCTTACATTTACCAGAATCTGGAGTTAGAATACCACTTAGGATTTTAATCGTTGTAGATTTTCCTGCTCCATTTGGTCCAATGTAACCGACTATCTCTCCTTTTTCGATTGAAAACGAGATATCCTTGACGGCTTCGACTATTTTATAGTCTCTTTTGAAGAAGGATTTGAATGATTCTTTCAAACCACTTTTCTTCTTGGCTACCTTGAAGGATTTAGTTATGTGATTAACCTCGATGTACGACATTTTTCTCACTCTCCTTTCAACGCAAAAAAGCCACATATTCCTATGTAGTAGGGGTCATATGTAACTAAATTTGCAAAAACGTCAAAATCAACATATCATAAGTTATCATTTTTGGCAAGGGGTAATTTTAATTTTTTATAACAGGATGATTGATATTCATATACTTCTATGATATAATGTATTCGTCAAGGAAACTTGAATATAATAAAAAGGAAGACTCAATTTTTGCGAGTTGAGTACTTACCTATTCGGTTGTGCACTTAATCTACGACAGATTGAGTGCTTTTCTTATGCTTATTATTGTATAAATAGCAAGGCAATAAGTGAGAATATAATAAGAATAAGAGATGTTATTAACAAATCTTTCTTTTTCATATTATCGCCTCCTTTCTAACGAAAGTTGGCAAGCACTCAACAATTAAATCTTCCTAATATCAATGTATATCAGTATTTTACTTTTGTCAATCGAACAAAAAAAGGAAAGAATCTCTTTCCTTTTTATATTTTTTCAAATAGTTCTTTTCCTACTCCGCATCTTGGACATACCCAATCATCAGGAAGTTCTTCGAATGGAATTTCTTCCTTTTCATTGTCATATATATAACCACAGATTGTACAACGATATGCATCTTTTTTCTTTTCTTCTATGAATGTTGGAGCATTCTTTGGAGAAGTCCCTTTTCTATTTTCGTGGTAGTATTTATATGTCATTGGGATCTTGTCTGAAACTTTATTAGTTACTTCTACTCGGCCAATGAAAAGGTCATGTGTTTCACAGTCTATTATATTTACTACGTTACATATTAGATATGAAGATATATCCTCTAATACTACTGGAAGATTGTTTTTTTCTTCATATTTAACTTTTTCAAATTTATTAATTTCTTTTGATGAGAAATATCCAAATGTTTTAATTACTTCTTGATTTGTTTCTTCACTTAAAACGGATACAGCAAATCTTTTGGATTTAACTATTTCATCATGAGTGGCATTGTTTTTATTTAAACTTATTGCGATTAGTGGATTTTGTGATGTTATTTGGATAAGTGTGTTTATTATACAGCCACTTGAAAAATCTTCGTTTTTTGTTGTTACTAAGTACATACCATAAGATATATCTCTAAATACATTGTTATCTATCATAATTATTTTCCTTTCTAATTTAATTTTATAATAAATTTTTGTTTTAGTAAATTAAAAAGAGTATCTTGTGATACTCCTTTTATTATCTATTCGATGTATTTCCTTTTGATCCTGCTTCTGCAGTTCTTTGTCCTTGGTATTCATCAACCATATCAGTTACTGAGTTTCCATATGTATGTTTTCTTGCACCCATTGAGTTATTAATATTTGATGCAAGCGCTGCAGTAGCTGCTCCATTAATGATTACTGTTCTAATATTAGCAGGTAATGTTGTTAATGGAATTAGTTGTTGTAAATTCATTGATGCAAGTACATCTCCAGCATTTGTTACATCTACCATAGCTTGATTCATTGCTTGTACTGCTGATGGGTTAGCTTGTAAGTATTCCATAGCTCCTTGTACTCCAGTTAAATTGAATTGTGGATGTGTTGCAGCATAAGGTCTCAAGATATTTAAACACTCTGTATTAATTGCACCAAATGTTTGATGAGTTCTAGCACCTAAGTCAGCCATTTGTTGCATTGCTTGAGCTTGTGAAATTTGTCCTGATGCATATTGTTGAGCAATATTTTCATATGCTTGTTTTGTACTGTCATAGAATGTTGTGTAATATGAATGTCCTGCATTATCTGCTGTTCTATATGCTCTTGTACCTAGACCCCAATCAGTCTTATCAAGTACAGCACGTTCAATTTCATTTGCAGAAGTTAATGTATCTTGCATTCCTTGAGATTCCATTCCTTCCATCATTGTTCCACGTTTACCAGCAATATCTGCACCCATTTGGTTAACTTGTTGCATTGTTTGATTATTTTGAGCCATTCTTCTATTATTTTCTGCAATGATTGCAGCTTGATCTCTTGCTGCTTTAATCGATTGAATTGTTGAGATTGTTGCTGATGTAACAGCAATTGTTGTAAATAAATCTCTGATGAATGGATCATCACGATAATCTAATTGTTCAACTAATGGTGAATAGTATTTTTCTCCTGTTGAACGTCTACCAAAGATACTTCCTTGGATTTTTGTATTTTTACTTAATAGTAATTCATTTTCAACGAATACTCTTAATGCCATTTCATCATCGCCATCTGCGATTGCTTGCATTTCAGCTCTTTCAAGTGCAGCTTGACGTTCTAATAATTCTGGATTTAAATCATGATCTTTAGCAAATCTCTTACCAACTAATGATAATTTTGTTGCTGCTGCTTTCATGTCTTCACTGAATCCATGTAATCCACCAGACATCCAATTGTTTGCTTCAATATATCTTGATCTTATTGTAGCAATATTTGCTGCTTGTCCGCTTAATACATCTCTTTTTGCTGCTTGAAGTTCTCTTCTTCTTGCATCAGATAATCCTTCTTGAGCAAGTTCTGCATTGATTGCATCTAATTGATGCATTGCTGAGAATGCTGATTGATATCTTACTTCTAGTTCTCCATTAATTTCTGTAACTTTGCCTAGAGCAAATTTTTGCATTCTTTCTTCTAGTAATGTATTTAGAATTGTTGGGAAACGTTCTTGTAGAACTTTATTTCCACGATATTCTTTATAAATTGTCATTAAGTCTTCTTCACTTAACTTGTCTAGTCTCTTCTTTAGTTCAGCTATATTACGTTTTGATTCTGCACGTAGCATAATCTTTCCTGCTGCTTTTCTAATTAAATTAAATGGTAATTTAACAATTGCAGGAACTAAGTGAACTATATTGTATAGGAAGTTTCCAGAACATAATTCATCCTTGAATCCTTTAAACACTTTAATATTTGAAGCTTTATATCTCTTACCATCTTTTGCTTTTAATCCAAGATCTTTTGTTAACTCTTCCATGATTGTCATCAGTCCTCTTTGTTGCTCTTTTGATGGACTTGGAGTTACTTTTGTTGGACTTGGTGTAACTTTAGTTGGACTTGGTGTAACTTTAGTTGGTGATGGTGTTACTTTTGTTGGTTCTGGAGTTTCTTGTGTTGGTGTTGGTTCTACTCTTGTTGGTGTAATTACTGGTGGACCATATAAAACTTGAATTGTCGTTGCTGTTGCAGTTTGTGTTACTTCTGTCTTTGTAGCCGTTGGAGATGGAGTTGGGTCTGTTTTACTTGGTGATGGTGTTACTCCAGTTGGATCAGGTTTTGTTCTTGTTGGTGTTGGAACTATTCCTTGTTCTCTATCTCTTTCTCTAAGAAGTCTTTCAAATGTTGCTTTATCAATTTGTCCTTCTTTTTTAGCAGATGCATCAGTAAAGGCTGGTCTACCATCATCTTTTCCACCCGCAACTCTTAATGTTGTTATATCTCCTGCTACAGATTGGTCATCAGCAATATATTCACCATTAATTAGTTTCATACGACGTTCTGTGCCTACTGCATCGTATTTACCGTCTTCTGTTGCTTCTATATATTCTTTTTGTTTGTCTCTTAATTTATCCATTTGGGCATCGTATGCACCTTGAGCTGTTTCTACTGCTCTTTCTAAAGCAGCGATTTCTTCTGGACTTCTATTTGCTTCTTTAGCTTCTGCAAGATTTCTCTTTGCTGTTTCTAAAGCCTCTTGTCTTTCGCCAAGTGTTTTGGAAATTCTTTCCATTGCTGCATTTATTTGTCCTTTGGTTTTAACTTTTACTTTTCCTCTTTCTTCTTGATGTTCAACTCCTGTTGTTGTTTCTGCACCAATCATGTCTTCTGGTGCTTTTCCTGGTGTTTTACCATCTTGTTCATTTCCGTTATGAGGAACAATTTTTATTTTTATTTTAATTCCTTGTGTTCTCTTAACAGTATCAATGTCTTCTTGTGGCATTGAAATTGTTCTTGCTGGTCCTTGTTGCATTGGAACATTTGAACCAACAATTAGATTTACATTATCAATTATATTAATATTAACTGCACCATTTTGATTAACATTAAGAATACCACTTTGAACTAAATCTTCTTGAGTAATATTACCTGTATTAATTCCAGCTTCTCTTAATTGTTGTAGAATTCCTTCAACTATTTCTGAAGTTACTCTATCAGCTTGTTCTCTACCTTGTTTTGTTCTACGAGATACCTCGCCTAATCCTTTTTGGGCATATACTGCATCTAAAACTTCTTTCTTAGAAACAGCATCTTTTATTTGTTCTAGAACTTCAACATCTATTTCATATCCTCTTGCTTGTTCCTCAAGAGTTGCATGTTCTTCTAATCTTCTTTCAATTCTTGAAACTTGACGTTTAGCTCTTTCTACTCTTGCTCTTGCTGCTTCAAATCTTTCATTTTCTTCAATCTTTTGACGCATATATTCGCTTAAGAAATCATCTAATTCTGCTTCAGTTCTAAATGGTCCTTCATTTTCCATTCTAGTTCTTTCTTCAGCAAAAATACTTTGGAATCTTCCAATTGATTCTTGTAAAGCACGTTCTGCTTCTGCAAGTTCGTCAGAGGCGCTATCTAAATCAGATTGTAATTTTATTCTTCTTTGGTCATATAATCCTGGAACTTCGATTTCTACTTCGATTTCTGTTTCCGTATCTTCGCCCTCAGCAGTTGCTCCTGTTCCTTGTGGGTTTCCAACTACCGCTTCATTTTCCACTTTTATATTTTCTTGATTTTCTGCAGGTTCACCAGTTCCTCCTTCTTCAGAGTCACCAGTTTCATTTCTTCTTTCGACACCTTCTGTTATTTCAGCATTTTCTTCTGCTACTACAACTTCAGGTTCTTCTATAGCATCTTTGTTTTCTGCTTCGTTTAATGCTAGGAATGATTGTCTTAATTCTTCTCTTAATTCATCTGTTAAGTTAGCCATATTAGTTCTAACAGTTTCTTCAATAGCTTCAATTCTTGTTTGATGTTCTAATTCTTTTGCTTCTAATTCTTCTAAGATTTCTCTTCTTATCATAGGATCTCTTTCAGAAGCAAGTAATGCTCTTAGTTTATCTAAATCTTCGTTTTCTCTTGATGCTCTTAACTCACTGATTGCATCACGAGCAGTATGGAAACTATCTAATAAAGCTCTATTTTCTTCTAATCTTTTTTGTTCTTGGTCTATGTGATATAGGATTTGAGCATGTTGTCTTTGAAAACTTTCACGAGGAGTATCTTTTTCTACTGATCTTAACCCTCTTAATTCATCTTTTAAATGAGCTAATTCTTTTTCATTTGCTTTAATTGCAGCTTCTACTTGTTCATAATAACTTGCCATATACTCTCACCTCTACTTCTAACCTTCTCTACTTTGTCTATCTATTTCAGCTAATACATCTTTAACCATTGCTAGTTCATTTTCGTCTGTAATATCTTCTAATTGACCATATCCAAGAATTGGATCGAATGCTGAAACATATATATTTTTTCTACCGTTAGCAGCTATACTGTGATCAGTATATCCAATATAGGCTTTTCCAGTATCTTCTGAATCAAATGTAAATAAAACATCACATTCAATATCTTTACCATTTTTATTAATTACAATTTTTTCTTCTTCCATATACTCTCACTCCTATTTTCTACCATATAGTTAAATATTATCATTTAAAGAAAAAAAAGTCAATTTATTTGACCTTTCTAACTATGGATTTTTATTGTTATTTTATCTGTCTCTTTAGTTTCTGATTTTGCTTTAATAACAATCTTATATGTATCTTCAGTTTTTTTCTTAGAACTTAACTTATTATTTTCAATTAATAAGTCGTTTTCTGTTATTAGATTATCTGAAGAATTATTTTTATATACTTTAATTTCTAAATTTTCTGTTGGTGTTATATCTAAATCATAAGTAATTGCTTTTTCTAGTATTTCTTTTTCTTTATAATTAGTAACTACAAGGATATATTCTTTTGATTCATCTTTAGCTAAATCTTTAGCTTCTACACTTAATTCACTTTCGGAATGTTCCTCTAAAATAGGAATTGTTAAGTCATTGGAATCATCTTTATAAATATTATCTAGATTTAGAGCAACAATTCCAAGTACTGCAACTAAAGCAATTAATCCTATAAAAGTTAATAATAGCATTTTATCTTGTTTTTCTAATTTTTTAGTTTTCTTTTTAGTGTTCTTTTTCATATTTCTAACCTCTTACTTTATCTTTTATTTAAGTTTATCATTAATCTTTGCTTGTTGCAAGAACTGTAAGTTGATATGGAATAATCATTGGTTTAATATTGTTTGTCATATTATAAGTTACTAATAGTTTTACTTTTATTTGTTCATTGGGAAAAAGTGTTTTGTTATTAATTTCAGTATGAGTTATTCTTACTGGTTCAATTGAAGAACTTAGTTTTCCATCTTTTATATAGTCTGGTGATGATATTAATTTTATTACTTTAGCTGGAATATCGCCTGTATTTTTGATTGTTATTTCATAGGCAAGTTCATCTTTTGGATTATTTAATGTGAAGTTAAATTTAATTGTTCTTCCATCATCTATTAATTCTTTTGTTGCTGTTGGGTCTATTAGTCCACCTTTTATTGATGTTTGAGCTTCTACTTTAGTAATAGAAACATCAAATGTATCGACTTTATTTTTTTCTTTATCTAGTTGTGATGCTAAAAAAGCAAAGCCTACCCCCATTAGAATTATTGTTATACATAGCATGACAATTATTAGATTTCTAATATTAATATTTTTTTTCATTTAACATTGTCCTTTCTTATATTCATCAATAGATGATTGATAACAATAGTTGTAATTATTATTCTTTACTTTAATACTTATATAAGCATATACTTTTTTATTTTCTACGTAATACCAGCTTGTTTCATCTGGAAAAATTGTTCCACTTGTATTTGCTGGTATTTTAGTAATTTCTAAAGTTTGTTCTGAAATACTTTGATTAGTAATATTGTTGTCTCTTACATATTTTTCTATTTTCTTATATACCGTATCTGTATAGTTTCTTGAATTATCTTCAGTTATATTTTCTTTGGAAATTCCCGGTGTTGTCGAAACATTATTTTTATAACGTCTGACAATATTTTTAGATATTAATTCTACTTCTTTTAAATTACTTTCTTCATCTTCTTTATTTATATCCAGACTTAGAGCTTTATCTTTTATTGTTGTTGTTTCTTCTTGAAGAATAACATTTACTTCTAAATCTGATAATGCGTTTAATAAATTGTTTTTTACTTGTGAATAAGATATATTTTTATAATTTTTAATTATTAAAAAGTAATTTTGTTTTAAATAATCATTTTCTATTAATAGTTCTATTATTTTTTTTGTTCCTTCTTTAATAGTTAAGCCTTCAATATTTTGATTATATAAGCATATTGACTCTTGGTCGAAGAATAAAATATTTGAAATTATTTTATCTTCGATTATAAGAGCAAAGTTTGGTTTACTATTAATCGTTATTTCAATAATATCTGTGTATTTGTCTGTTGCGATAAATTTATCGCTGCTGCCTTGAGTTTCTTTATATTCTGGGATTACTTTGAATATTAAAGAACACATTATTAGAATAAAAACTAAAATTATTCTTATAGTTATTTGATGTTTTTCTTTCATATTAAGCTGAGAATTTTGGTTGAAGTGTAAGAGTCATTTCTAATCCTTCAGTTATTTTAGTATCTGCTGGTATAGATTGTGCTGTTACGTAACCTACTCCTTCTAATTTTACTTTTACTCCCATTTTTTCTAATAATTCTTTGGCAACCTTTGATGAAAGACCTATTGTATTTGGAATAGATAGATTTTCATCATTAGTAATTAAATATATTACATCTTTATTTGTAATGTTTGTATCTTTTGATGGTGTTTGTTTTATTATTTTTGTACCATTTCCAATAATTTGATATTGCATTTTTTCTGCTTCTAGGATTGTTTTTGCAGAGTCTACTTTTTTATTTACAAAGTTTGGTAACTTATAGTTTGTAATTTCTATTGATGAAGTGTTTGTATCATTGTTACCATAATATTTGGAAATATTTCTTACAACATCATGTAGGGTTGTTGTTAAAGGTTTTTGACTTCCGTTTTGTGGTCTTTTTACAGATGCATAGATAATTACTTGAGGATTATCTTTTGGATATACACCTGAGAATGATGTAATTACATCTGATTTCCCGTTTAAATATCCTCCACCATTAGGATTGGCAATTTGAGCTGTACCTGTTTTTCCTATTAATTGTCCACCTTCCATTTTGAAGTTGGTTGCAGGTACTGTTGGATAATCAGTTGAGTTAATGGCAGCATCCATTAGTTGTAACATTTTGTTTGCTGTTTCAGTTGATGCTACTCTTCTTTTTTCTGTACGTTCATTTTCTAAAACAATTTCGCCCGTTTCAGGGTCAACAATTTTTTCTACAATGTATGGTTGTAATAACATCCCGCCATTTGTTAGGGCTGTCATTGCTTGAATATTTTGGATTGGTGTTGTTGTTATACCTTGACCAAATCCTGCATTCAGTACTTCGGTTTCATATTTAAAGTTAACGACTCCTGTTGACTCGTTAGGTAATTCTATTCCTGTTTTTTTACTAAAACCAAGTTGTCTAAAATATTGTCTTAACATTAGACTGTTCATATGTCTATTAATAATATTCATACAAGCAACGTTACTACTCATGGCATAACCTTTGTCGAATGTTAATTGTCCCCATCCAGAACGATTCCAGTCTCCAATTACAGTTCCATCTTTGGCTGTATATGTTCCTGATGTATATGTTTCAGTTCCATCATAGACATTATTTTCCATAGCTGCCATATATGTAAATGTTTTCATTGTTGACCCAGGTTCATATGGTGATGATACTAAGATATCCAAATAATTAGAAATGTTTCTTATATTTGGATCAAACGATGGAGCATTTGCTGTTGCAAGTATTGCTCCAGTTTTTGCATCAGCTATTGTAAAAGTATACCAATCAAAGGTATAGTTAGCCACTGCATTGTTTAATGCTTGTTCTACAAAGAATTGAATATTACTATCAATTGTTAAATAAATATCTTTTCCTTGAGTTGCATCTTCTTTTACTGATGGTGTTCCTGCTATTTTATATCCTTTTAAGTCTTTTTGATATTTTATATAACCGTCTGTACCTTTTAACATTGAATCAAATTGTTTTTCAATTCCCATTTCACCAACTATTTCTTCACTTTCAGCTGATGATTTGGCATATCCTAAGACATATGAAGCAAATTGTCCTTTTGGATAATATCTTTTATAGGTTTCAATAAAATCTAATCCTGGTAAGTTTAGGGCTTCTATTTGATTTTTTACAAGTTCTGTTAAACCTTTACCTTTTGTACCAAATTCTGTTTGATAAACATTTTCTTTACTTAAATATTTTAATACTGTTGCTTCTTCTATTCCTAGAATTGGTGCTAAAGACTTAGCAGTTAATTCTTTATCAATTACATGTTGTGGTTTATTCTCATTAGTTGTTCTTTTTGGGTCTAGATAAGCAATAAGTTTATATGATGCAACATTTTCGGCTAGAATATCTCCATCTGTTGAATAGATGTTCCCACGTTTTGCTTGGATTATTTCTGTTCTTGTTGTTCTTTTACTTGCAAGTAATTGGAGATTTACTCCATCTATTTCATCCGATAACGCTAGTTGAGATACTCTAAAAATCATCACAATAAAAAGAAGAAGAGCTCCCACTACTATTATTACTGAATAATGTATGTTGTTTCTCTTCTTCTTTTTTTTCAATTTAAATCACTTCCTAGTCTTCAGTTACAGTTTTTATATTATTATTATTATAACTCAATCCTTGTTCAGCTGCAACTTGTTGAATTTTGGTAAGTGAAGCTAACTCATCAATTGTCATAGCTATACTTTCATTTACTTTCTCTTGTTCTTCAATTTCTTTCTTTTGTTTTTCTACTTCGAAATTAATTTTAGCAAGAGTTGCTTTTGAAGCAACAATTGAAACTGGGGAGATAACTAGTAAGAAAAGTGCCAATGTATATAGTAATCGTTCAAATTTCGACATCTTTAGTCGTTTTTTTACTTTTCTCATAGTTTCACCCTCTTTCTTCTTATTTTATTCTTTCTATAACGCGAAGTTTGGCGCTTCGTGCTCTAGGATTATTTTCTAATTCTTCATCTGATGGACTTATAGCTTTATTTACTACTAAGCTAAAGTCTGGTAAATATTCTTCTGGGATGTTAGGCATTCCTCTTAGACGTTCGTCTATAGCACATTTTTCCTTAAAGAAATTTTTTACTAGTCTATCTTCTAATGAGTGGAATGTTATAACTGCAACTCTTCCACCAACTTTTAAAATTGATAATGCTTGTTCTAAAGCTGGTTCAATAACATCTAGTTCTTTGTTTACTTCAATACGAATTGCTTGAAATATTTGTCTTGCTGGATGTTTATCAATTCTAAATTTCATTGGAACTGCTGTTTTTATTATTTCTACTAATTCAAGTGTGGTTTCAATTGGTTTAGTAGCTCGATATTCCACTATTTTTTTAGCAATGTTATTTGAAAATTTATCTTCACCATATTTATAAAATATTTTAGATAATTCTTCTTTTGAATAATTATTTACTACTTCGTATGCTGATAACGGATTATCTCTATCCATACGCATATCAAGTCTTGCATCCTCGTGATAAGAAAAGCCTCTTTCTCCATCATCCAATTGTGGTGATGATACACCAAGATCAAATAATACTCCATCGACTTTTTCTACACCAAGTTCTTGTAGTTTTTCTTTTAAATGCACAAAATTGCTTTTAATGATAGTGAAGTTAGTACCAACCGCATTTAAACGGTCAGTACTATGCCGAATTGCTTCACTATCTTGGTCAAAGGCGAATAAAAACCCCTTTTTTATTCTAGCCAAGATGTTACTACTGTGTCCTCCATAGCCTAAAGTGCAATCTACAATTATACTATCATCTTTTAAATTAAGGGAAGAAATAGATTCTTCTAGCAATACACTTATATGTTTTTCTTTCATATGTTCACGCTCTCGTTAAATAAATTTTCGGCTATATCTGACATGTTGCTTGATGCAGAATCAAAGAAAGCATCCCAATCTTCTTGTGACCATATCTCTAACCGGTCTCCTGTACCAATTACCACACAATCTTTTTGTAATTTGGCATAGGAAATTAATGGGGAGGTAATGTTGACACGGCCCTGCTTATCAAATTCTGCTGTAGTAGCTCCAGATAGGAAGAAGCGAACAAATTGTCTTGCATCTTTCTTAGTGAATGGTAAGGATTCTAGTTTGTTGGTGATTTTTTCCCAAGAAGACAAAGAATACACAAAAAGGCAGTTTTCTATCCCTCTTGTGATAATAAACTTTTCTCCTAAGTCTTCACGGAACTTAGAAGGAATTATAATTCTTCCTTTTTCATCAATAGTATGATGATATTCACCCATAAACATAAATATCCCCCACTTTTCACCACTATCAACCACTACTTAATTATAATATTACATAAATGGCTATAAAAAGTAAAGGAAGAAAATTATTTTTGTTAACAATTTTACAGTCGTTTACAAAAAAAATAAGTCAAAAGCATTGACTTATTTAAGTTTTATATTTTTTTGGTTTACACTTTTTAATTTTGTGGGGATTTTTTCTTTGTTTTTGACTTTTCAGTTCTAAATTCACACTTTTTAGGAACTGTTGCTCTATGTCCTGGATACATAGTTAAAATATTTTTAGTGCTTGGAAATACTACAGCTCTAATATGGTGGACTAAATTATTTTCTAAGTCATATCCTGCATTACGATATTCTATTTCGTATATATCCATTGCATCTTCATTAACTAGATTATCTTCTGTTAGCATACTTCTTACATCATAATATAACACTTCAATATTTATATCTTTAGCAAAGTTACCTCTAGTTTTAGATGCTCCTTTATGATGTTGTTCAATATGAGCAATTGCATCTTTTTCTTTATATTTAATTATTTGTCTTTCTGTATAAGAACAAGAATCTCTTGGTGGCATCTTTTTGCCTAGTCTTTTATTAACTATCATTTCAACATATTCTACTGGTGAATCTTTCCAGTTTTGTGGAATATGTTTTTTTAATCTTGAAACATATTTTAAAACTTCTCCGTATTTTTCTTGTCTTAATAAGACTCCGATTAATTTTGTATATGTTATTTCTGACGTTTCTCTAGCGTTACTGATACTTCTTTTAAAATTAGTTTCTGCATATGATAATCTTCCTCTAGCAAAGTCTAAGCTTCCTGCATAATAGTATCCTTGAGCACGTATATCACGATCTGTTGCTCGTTCAGTTGATAGAAGATAGTTCTCATAAGCTTCTTGATATTTTTTTGTAGCTTGTTTTGCTATTCCCATTAAGAGATTTATTTCACCATTAAAGTGATTATCAATGGATAATAATTCTTCACAATATTTAATTGCTTCTTGGTATTTATCGTAGGCTATTAATAGTTTTATTTCTTCATAGATTGCTTTATAGTAAATAGAATCTTTTTCATCACCATCTTTGGCATCTTCATAATAAAACATTGCTTTGTCATATTCGTCATTAGCAGCTGCTATTCTTCCTTTATTTAAAGACATATCTCTTTCTTCTTTTCTTGTTTCTGGTGGAAACTCTTCAAGTAATGCAAAAGCCTCTTGTCTTCTACCAACGATTGAAAGATTCTTCGCAAGTTCTTTTGCTAGTTCTGGATTAAGGGTACATTTATTTATTAGTTCTATTGCTTCTAATGATCTTTTTTCATATCTATAAAGATGAGCAAGTACATTTACCGCATAAATATCTGTGTATTCACTATCTTCTATTACTTTTTTGTAATATTTAATTGCTTCTTCAGGGTCTCCTTCTTTACGAGCAATTGTTGCGAGATTCATTAATGCTTTTACTTCATTTTCATCTTGGAATTCTAAAACTAATTGAAACTGTTTACGAGCTTCTTGAAGTTCATTTTTTCTTAATAATAATTTTCCATATAAATAGTGGCCTAAAACATCGTCTGGATATGTTTTAACATAATTAACTATTTCATATAAAGCCCTTTTATAATTAGCTTCTTCTATTAAGTTTCTAATTTGATTTAATTTGTTTTGTCTTTTCTTTATACTATTACCCTTACCCATGATAGTTCCTCCAATTAGTTTGTTATTTTATTTTCTATAGCATAATCTAAAACTTCTAAAAAGTTTTGATCTTGTTCAAAATATGGTCTATCATGATTCATCCAGGCATATGACCAAGTAATTTCTCCTTTTTTCATTCTTTCAATTGTATTTTTATTATGATTATCACTTTCTAATTGATCTTTTAAATCTACTAGATTTGCTTCATCATATAATTTACATTGTAGGTCACATTCTAATTTATCGCAGTGATACGCAAATAAAGCTTCTTTAGTTTCTTTAGCATCAAATTCAAAGACTAGTTTTTTTATTTCTTCACCTGATAATAAGTCTTTTAAAATGTTTTCTACTGCTTCATGACCAATCTTTTCTTTTTCTTCTTTACTAATATCTTTAAACGTTAAATCGCCAATAATAGTTTCTTCTAATTCGTGGATTGCTAACATATAAAGAACTTTTTGGATATCTAGGTCATATTTATATTCTGAATACATTGCTAGAGCAAGCATTTGTGTAGCATATACATGTTCTGCTACACTCTCTACTCTTTCTGCTTTAACGTGCCAATTTAGCCATCCTTTTCTAATTAGAGTCTTTAATGTATTTGTTGTGTTATAAAATTTAATTACGTTTTGTGCTTTATTCATAATGTCACTCCCTATATATTACTATATCTTTTTAATTATAGATTTGTAAAGAAAAAGACGTTTTAAATTACGGCTTTTATTTTTATATATTTTCTTTTTTAGCTAAGCGAGCATTGAATCGTTCAATACGTGTTAGTTTTTTTCCTTTATCTTGTAAATGCAACGCTTTGTTTTCTTTAAGTATTGAAAAACTTACAGGGTACATGGCAATAATATTTTTTGTTCCGGCTATCGTAACAACTCTAATTCTGTTTAAAATATTTCCATCTTCATCATAACCTGCATTTGGATATGCAACATCATATACATCTCGTAAATCAGTATAGCCTTTGTTTTCATCAGTTAATTGAATTTGTATATCTTTAAGAAGTGTTTCAATATCAATATCACTTGAAAATTCTGTCTTTTTATCTCTTTCACTATGATGATTTTTCTTGATGTGAGCTATTGCTGCAGATTTTTGATATTGTTGAACTTGTCTTGTACTATAACTTCTAGATTTAATATTAGGAAGTGGTTCATTTAAAGCTTTTGCTAAAAAAATGTCTAATTCAAGATCATAAGATAAATGTGCATCTTTGGCTTCTTTTAATATTTGTCTTAATTCAGTATATCTTCCTTGTCTAAAGTAGCAACATGCTAATACATTTATTATTTTATTATTTAGCCCAGACATTTTAACATATTCTTCTACATATTCAGTTGCCTTATCAAAATGGCCAACAAAGTACTCTAAAGTAGCTAAGCTAAATAAACTTGCTCTTTTCACACTATCACTTTTAGTTTTATTAAGGGCCATTTGGTAATTTTGAGAACTTTTTTTATAGTCTCCTTGCTCTTCGTATGCATGTCCTATTACTAAATATGCAATTCCATCATTAGCATATTCTGTTTTAATAGCTTCTTTACAGCAAGAAAATGTTCTATCGTAATCTTGTGTTTCTAAAGCAAGCTTTGCTTCTTCGCAAAGAATTTGATAGTATTGTGGATTTGTTTTATCAAGTCCTTCTTTTGCTAGTAATAAATAGAAGTCCGCTAGGAAATATTTTTTTAGATTTAGTGCTAGATGAGCTTTTTTCATATTAAGAAATCTCATAATACGTTCATCATTAACTTGTATTTCACTTAATCTATTAAGTGCTTCTTCTAAATGACCATTTTTTATTAAATCTTGAATTTCTTTATCTATTCTATAATACATAGTCATCCCCCTGTTTTAGATATTTATATATTTTAATACAAATGATATTTATTGTAAATAAAAAGAAAGTATTACTACTTTCTTAATGATTTTGAATCAATTTCTTCTTTTAACATTTTTAAGAATTCTTCTTTTGGAAGTGTTGTTGTATCTTTTTCTCCATGTAGACGATATGAAATTGTATTATTTTCTTTTTCAGCATCTCCTAAGATTAAAGTGTATGGTACCTTTTGAGTTTGTGCTTCACGTAAACGATATCCTAATTTTTCATTACGATCATCTAATTCAACACGAATACCATTTTCTGCTAAATAATCTTTAATTTCTTTTCCATAGTCTCCTTGGAATTCAGCATTAACTGGAATTACTTTAACTTGTACTGGAGATAACCAAGTTGGGAAACGTCCTTTTGTTTCTTCAATAATGAAAGCTGTGAATCTATCGAATGTTCCGAAGATTGCTCTATGAAGAACTACTGGAGTTTCTTTTTCTCCCTTACTATTAATGTATGATAATTCAAATCTTCTTGGTAATAAGAAATCTAATTGACATGTTGATAATGTTACTTCTGGTCCTACTGCTGGTTTAACTTCTACATCTAGTTTTGGTCCATAGAAAGCAGCTTCTCCAATTGCTTCAAAGTATTCAACTCCTAAGTCGTTTAAAACTTCTCTTAGTTTAGCTTCTGCTGCATTCCACATTTCATCATCATCAAAATATTTTTCTTTATCCTCTGGGTCTCTTAAAGATAAACGGAATTTATAATTTTTAAGACCAAAGTCACGATATACATCTAAGATTAAGCTAACTACTTTTTTGAATTCTTCTCCAATTTGTTCTGGAGTTACAAATAGATGAGCATCATTTTGACACATGCATCTAACTCTTTCTAAACCTTTAACTGCACCACTTGCTTCGTAACGGAAGTCTGTTGCAAATTCACCAATTCTTACAGGTAAATCTCTATATGAATGCATTTTATTTTTAAAGATTAACATGTGGTGTGGACAGTTCATTGGACGAAGTACGAATTCTTCTTCATCAACTTTCATCATTGGGAACATATTTTCTTTATAGTGATCCCAGTGTCCTGATGTTTTATATAAATCTACTGTTCCTACACAAGGTGTATAAACATGGTCATATCCTAGTTTTTGTTCTTTTTCATAGATGTAGTTTTCTAATTGTTTTCTAATGATTGAACCATTTGGTAACCATAGTGGCATTCCAGCTCCAACTAATTCATGGTTCATATATAGTTCTTGTTCTTTACCAATCTTTCTATGGTCTCTTTCTTTTGCTTCTTCTAATTCTGCTAAGTGTGCATTTAAATCTTCTTCATTTTCGAAACAAACTCCGTAAATACGTTGAAGCATTTTATTCTTAGCATCACCCTTCCAGTAAGCACCACTGAATTTAATAAGTTTGAAGAATTTTAATTCTTTAACAGTTTCTAGGTGTGGTCCACGACAAAGGTCAGTGAAATCTCCTTGAGTGTAGCAACTAATAGTTGTTTCTTCTTCATCCATTCTACTAATTAAATCTATTTTGTATGGATCATTTGCAAATTTTGCTAAAGCTTCTTCTTTTGAAATTTCTTCACGTACAATTCTTTTGCCATCTTTAGCAATTTTTTTCATTTCTTTTTCTATTTTTTCAAGAGCTTCTTCTGTTAAAGTTTCATCTCCTAAATCAATATCGTAATAGAATCCTTCTTCAATTACTGGTCCTACCCAAAATAATGCATTTGGATAGATATGTTTTACTGCTTGGGCAAGTAAATGTGCACAAGAGTGATTCATTATACTTAAATGTTCATTTTCTTTAATGTTTATCATTTTATTTCCTCCCTTATATATAAACAAAAAAAGGATAGTACAGGAGTGCATATGCACGGTACCATCCTTTGTTTATCTTAATCTAATAACGACTTTATCAGCCGGAATTACTTTGCATAATTCTACTCGAAAGGTAGTAATAAATTAAATGTTTATTCGTTTACACCTACCACGAACTCTCTTTAAAACTTAGATAATTTATCGTATCCTTTGTCAATGTATTTATTTCATGTATGGATTAACTATACCACTAATTTATTTTTTTTGCAACTTTTTATCTTGAATACCAACTATATGGTACAGGCATTAGACTGTCTAAACCTTTAAATCCTTGAAGTACTCTTCTTCTACCATAACTTAGATATCTACCAATATCAGCGCAATGGTCATCTCCGTATAAATTACAATCCATTA
Source organism: Bacilli bacterium (assembly GCA_017622175.1). Classification (GTDB taxonomy): domain Bacteria; phylum Bacillota_I; class Bacilli_A; order RF39; family UBA660; genus JAEDES01. Next base: position 44,381 of record JAGARQ010000027.1, read on the forward strand.
CAGTTAGATGTAGATGTACGCCTGTAGATAGTCCAGTTGATCCCATTCCACCTATTACAGTGTCTGTTGTTACTGTTTGACCTACATATATACCTTGAGCAAACCAAGAAAGATGTGCATATTGTGACGTATAATATACTCCATCTATGTAATGATTGATTGTTATAATTTTAGCACCATAAGCATCATAATAGATTGATGAAATTACCCCCACTGCAACTGGATAAATTCTTTCATTGGTCCCTCGTGGACTAGTAATATCTAAAGCAATATGATTGTAGTGCGCATATTGTGTAATATAACCTTGTTCTGTTGGTAGTCTCCAAGTTGGTTTTGTCGGTTTTGCTACTGGTGTTACCGCAGGTGATGTTTCTACAACAGGTTGTTTTATTTCTGTTGATGGTTCCTTTTCTTCAACTAAACTCACTTCTTTTATTGAGCTATTTTTTTCTAAAGCAGAAACTATTGTACTAAAAATATTATCTTTACCTGCTTTTTTCAATGAAACTTTAGCAATTCCCATTGTTTTTATATCAATGGTTTCATATGTTAAAGTAAAATCTTTTGATGAAAGATTTGTATTTCTTACTATAAATAGGCCGATTGCTGTAATTAATAACAACATTGAAATTGATAATATAATTTTACCCCTTCTGATGTATTTATCATCAGGATTCATTATAATCACTCCTTCAAGTGTTACTTATTATAGTCATTTTTATTAATTTGTCAAATCTCAAAGAAAAAAGAAACTAATTATTTAGTTTCTTCTATTTTTACTTATTAATTCCAATGGTGTAGTTAATTGTTTAATTCGTTCGATAATTCTTCTGGCTTTTACTTTATCTACTCCACTTGATGTCATGGCTAGAGAATTTTCTAGTTCATCAAGAGTTAAGTTTGATGTAAAAAATGTTGGTAAATGATTTTCCATGCGATATTGAAGAATTGGTCCTAGTACTTCATCACGTGACCAATTGCTACAATTTTCTGCACCTATGTCATCAAATAAAAGTAATGGTACTTTTTTTATGTAGTTAAATTGTTCATCATAGTTTGTTTGAAATGATGCTTTTAAACTTCTTAAAAACTCTGGATAGTATATCAATACGCTGCGAACACCTTTTTTTGCTAATTCATTAAATAAAGCTGCAACTAAATATGTTTTTCCAGAACCAAATGAACCATTTAAATATATACCTTTTGGTTTATCTTCTTTATCATAATTATCAATAAACTCTTTAAAGTATTTTACTATTGGAACTCTGGCTTTATCATCTTTATACATATCTTTAAATGAAGCATTCTTTATATCTTTTGGCATTTCTAATAATTCAAGATTTTTCTGATATGCTGTTTTAGCATCTTCTTCTTGTTGGTACTTACAAATAACATATGAAAATTCAATCATTTTTTCTTTAGCAGTTGGTGTATATGCATAACCAGGCACTTTATTTTTACATGTATCTAGCCCTTTACATTTTATACAATTTTTACATTCAGAAAATGTTTCTTCTAAACGAGAAGTATATTTCATTAATGTATCTTCGCTTGCATTTAAATTATATACATACGCTTTAAAGTCACTGTCACTACAAGCATCTTGAAATGAATGTTTTAAAGATACCTCATCAACATTGTTTATAATGTCATTTACGTTTTGCATACTACCACCACCATCATCTTTATTTTATCGAATATACAATTAAAAGTCTAGTTTGTTTTTGATTACTTTTTTGTAAATTGTTTAGGTCTAAACATTAGAGGTTGATAAATCATCGTAATAAATTCTGTTTGAAGTGTCATTCCAGTTTTATTATTTCTAGTATAAATACCATTACCACAAGGAGAAAAGCAAACTCCATATGTTTTATTTGGTCTTGTAAATTTCTTATCTAATTCTTTAGTACACCATACATCAAAATTTTCGCCAACTTTTTCAATGTGAAGACAACTTACTGAGTCAACTGACCATTCATCTTCTGGGTCGTAATAACAGTCACTGTACCAAATCAATGAAGAATCATTTTTCGAACTTTGTAATAAACAATCTTGGAAGCTATATTCTTGACTCATAAAATCACTAAGTAAACTATGTAGTTCCATATCTTTAGTAATTGTTAACTTTTTATCTGATTCAAAAAACCATATACAATCATCTGTTTTAAAATCTATATACATTATTTCATTATCTTCATCATCATAAAAACAAACTTTTTTATTTTTTATTTCTTTTCTCATAAGTCACCTCTTCAATTGATTGTTATTATAACATATAATTTTATATTCTTTTGCAAAAATTCGTTTATCACTACAATATTCAATAATATATCTATTATTTTTTCGACATATAATTATACCTATGGTTTGATTTTCTTCTAATGTTTTAATATTTTTATCTATATAATTCATATAAGTTTCAATTTGTCCTATATGTTCCTTCTTTAACTCTGTGATTTTTAATTCTATCACTATATAACATTTAAATTTGATATTGTATAGTAATAAATCAATATAGTTATATCTATCACCTAACTTTATTTTATATTCGTTTTCAACAAACGAAAAACCATTACCTAATTCTTTTAAAAAAGATGTAATATCTTCTAGTATGAATTTTTGTAATATTTTTTCCGATATATTTAAGTTGTCACAATCGTTTTTAATTAAAATTGGGTTTTTAATATAATCATCAATTTTTAAATTGTTTTCTAAATCTTTCTTACTGTCTTCTGGTAATCTTTCATACTCTTTATTTTTTATAATCTTTCTTAGTTCTCTAACAGATAAATTTCTAGATTGTGCTGCATATATATAATAATTCATCTCTTCTTTTTTCATCCATATTACTTCGCAATAATGAGAATAAGTTAATTTGTCCGACATTGTCGGACATTTTGAAAATACTTCATAAAATCTTCTAAAGTATCTTAATCTAGATGGCGTGTATCCTTTTCCAAATTCTTTAGTTAATTTTATTGAATATTCTTGTATAATTCCTTCTCCATAATGTTTACCAGCATCTACAAGAATTTTCCCTACATCATAATATGCATTTAGGTCACTTATGTTTTTACTGTAATCTTTTATTTTTTTGTTGTTTCGTTATCTATAATTGTTTGTTTAATCTTATTGTAATAATCTATTGAATCATCTCCTTAAGTTATTTTTAAAGTGTTTAAATTAATAGTAATAGTTCCCGACTCAGAGGTAAGATAATAATTAATATTATATTTTTCTAAGTTGTTTATAACAAACCGATGTGGATGACCAAATTTATTATCTTCTCCGCAAGAAATTAAAGCTAATTTTGGTTTTATATTTTGTAAAAATTTTTCTCCTGTTGATGTCTTAGAACCATGATGTCCTACTTTTAGAATATCTATTTTCGGCAAATTATATTTTTTTATAAGATTCAATTCACTTTCAATTGAAGCATCTCCTGTTAGTAAAATATTAACATTACCGTCTGTTGCATAATATATTTGACTTCCAGTATTTTCATCTTGATATTCTTTATTAAGTTGAATTAATTGGATTTTTCCACAAGATATTTGTAACCCTTCATATCCTTTTTTTGTATCCTTTCTTTTTTCTATTAATTCTTTTTCTAAATAATTTATTTCTCCTAAATTAATAATTATATTCTCTACTTTGAAATTATCTATTAAGTATTTTGCTTCTCCCATATGATCAGCATCTCCATGAGTTAAAATTAAGTATTTTAATTTTTTAATACCTAAACTTTTTAATAAAGGTACAGTGGTGTTTAATACAATCTTTGACTTATCTTCTTCTCCATAATTTAAAACACCACCAGTATCAATTAAAATTGATTCGTTATTTGAATGTATTAAAATAGAATCTCCTTGCCCTACATCTATCATTTTTATATATGTGGATCTTGTGAAGGTTGGATATATGTAATGAAGTAATAATAATACTATTAATATTATTAATGGTTTTATATTTTTGTTTTTTAGTTTTATGAAAACTAAAATTATTATTAATAAATATATAATATAAATAATAGATGTTGTTTTGAAGAATATTAGTTTTCCAATTGATATTTTTGCAGCAAACAGCGATAGTTTTTCTAGTATAAATATTAAAATATTATATATTGGAAGTAATTGTTTAATAAATAAAGTTATTAAAGATAATGGAAAAATTATAATACTTACGTATGGAACAAAGAATAAATTATAAATAATACTCATTAAATTAATTTGATAATAATTAGATAAAGAAATGGGGATACTAATTAAAAATGAAATAGTTGATGTTTTTAATAGTTTTAGGAGGTAATTTCCTGTTATTAGATTTGTTGTTAATATTAGGGTAATACTAATTAAAAATGAATACTGAAAACCTATATCATAAATAAAGTATGGATTAATTAATAAAGTAATTGATAATACTAATATAAATATATTTTGTGGTTTTATATAAAAATAATAAATTTTATTAATTGAAAATAAAATAAAGAATAGTACTCCTCTTAATGCTGATGGAGATAAACCAATTAATGATAAGTAAAGTATTAATAGTAATGAGGTTATTATGTATCTTTTGGTTTCTTTTATTTTGAATTTTTTTAATATTTTTAAGATTATTGATGATAATAAAGTTATATGCATACCACTTATAGCAAGTAAATGACTTATTCCGTTTTCTTGGCATGACCTTATTACATCTTGTTTTATATCTGATTTATCTCCTAAAATGAATGCTTTTAAATATGGAGAATCTTTTGTTTTATCTAATACTAATTGTTTTAATTTATAATAAAGATTTTTATTTGATTTGAGTTTAGTAATATTTGATGCGGTTAATTGATAAAATATATTTTTGTTATATAAGTATTTTTTATAGTTAAATAAATTTTTAGTAGTATTAGCTTTTGGTTTTTGTAGTTCTCCAATTACTTTTATTGTGTCACCTAAGTTTATATTTATATTATTTTGATTTTTTAAGTAATAGTAGACTATTACTTTTTCTTTTGTTGATAGTATAATTTTTAATGAGTTGTTTGAATATGTGTATGAAGTTACTTTTCCTGATATAGTTTTTGTATTTTCATTGTAAACACTATTTTTGGGAATTATTAATCTAGGTATAGATATTAATATAACTAATATTAAAAATAAATAATATGGATAATTATAAAGTAATATAGTCCTTAATTTTAGCAAATAATGATTCTCCTATTCCAGAGACATTTTTTATATCTTCAATAGATTGAAATGGTCCAGATGAATTACGATAATTTATGATATCTTGAGCTTTAGCTTCTCCTACTCCTGGTAAAGTTTGTAATTGCTCTAGAGTGGCATTGTTTATAGATACTTTAGAAGAAGTTGTTGTTTCATCCGTGATACAAGCATCATTTTTTAAAGCATTATTGTCTGGTTTAATGCAATTTTGTTGTACCTGTTGTTCTATTTCTTTTGTTTTAGAAAAGTTAGCTACTTGTTCATTACTATAAATTATTATAACCATTTCATCGGTAATTTTCTTACTAAGATTAATGACTGTTGTATTAGCATTTTGTGTGAGACCACCAGCTTTTTCTATTACGTCAATTACTCTTGATGTTGATGTTAATGAATATATGCCTGGATTTATAATTTCTCCTTTGATATCTACTTTTAATAATTCCATCGCTTGAGGTTCTTCCTTGTCTTCTTTTTTTGTTACTAATAATTCTTTTTTCTCCTCCTTTTTCTTTGGTTTATAGTTCAATATGAATATTGAACTTAAACCAGTTAGTAACAAAAGTGTTACTATCCCTAATATTATTTGTTTTCTATAACGATATTTGAATGTTATGAAATCACCTCCTATAAGTATTATTCGAAAAAAAAAGAAAAGTTTTACTCTTTTCTTTAATTTTGATGATTTTTTTTATATTGTTTTGGAGCTGAGATGACGGTACTATCTTTAGGTGGTATAACTTCATCTCCAATATGTATTCCTTTTTCAATTGCAACTAAAAGTATATCTTCCAGGGTTGTTAGTGGTAGTCCTTGAATTTGAGCAGCGGCACTTTGACTATTTCCACCACCGCCAATATATTCCATAACTTTTCCTACATCTAGTCTTCCTCTACTTCTTGCACTTACTTTAATTGTTTCACAATCAATATGTCCCATTGCAAATTCTGCTTCAATTCGATATTGCATCATTCGGTCTGCGGCTTTTGCAATTGCTTCTCTATTATATATAGTTAATGGTTTTTCTCTATTTAGGGTAAATCCAATAGTGTAGTTATTGAAAGCATCATAGGCATAAGCCTTTAAGACTGTTCCGTTAAAAACTAAATCACTTATTACTTTATCTTCATCAAAGTCAGCAAGAAATAATTCTTTTACTGCAAAAGTGTCTGCTCCTTTAGCACATAATTTATGGGTAATATCGTGGGTTTTTTCACCTACGTTTTTATCAAATCTATTAGTATCTAGATATATTCCACCATATAAGTATGTATAAATATCTTTATCACATTCTACTTTTGCTTGTAATAATAATTGAGCAACTATTTCTGATGCAGAAGATACTTTTACTTTTGGAGTTTGATCATTTTCTTCTTTACTTTGTGGAATATACATTGAGGCATTTTTGATAGTATTTTCGCCAGTTCCATGATGATCTATAATAATTATTTGACTAAAATCATCTAGGTAATCTTTTACAGCAACTCTATCTGATTTATTAGTATCTGTTACTATTAAAGTTGATTCATTATCATGTAATAATTCAAATCCACTCATATCAATTATATTATGTTTAGTAGCATTATCATCTCTTAACTTTTTTACAATTGGTTCCATTGTTGCTTCTGGTTCGTCTAAAATAATATAAGCTGTTTTTCCTAAACTTTCACATAATGCTTGTAGACCAATTGCGGATGCTAATGAATCAAGATCTGATTTATCATGTCCTACAATAAACACTTTATCTGAAGACTCACTTATTACTCTAAGTAAATCTTTTATACTTTTTAATTCTTCGTTCACTACTTTCTCCTCTTTTCATGTAGAAGTAGATTTATCATAGCATATATATAAAAAAAAGACAAATTCATGTCTTTTTTATTTTTTTTGTAATTCTTTTTCTTTAGTTAATCCATTTTCTATACTTATTCTTTGAACTAGGGCTAAAGCTATAATTAAGCATACTGTAAAGCTTCCTCCATAACTCATAAATGGTAATGGTACTCCTGTCATTGGTATTAAACCAAATAGACCTAATAGATTTACTGCTATATGGATAAAGATATAGACTGCTACTCCAAAGCATATCATAGCACCTTTATCAGTATAACTTTCTCTTCCTACTTTTAGAATTCTATATAAAATTAAGATATAAGCTAATATTATTCCAATACCTACAATAAGCCCTAATTCTTCAACAATAATTGCAAAAATAAAGTCTGTATATGGTTCTGGTAAATATAAATACTTTTGAGTTGAATTTCCTAATCCTTCTCCTGTTAGTCCTCCGTTATTTATGGCTATATAACTATTACAAACTTGGTTTCCTGATGATAATAATTTATCACATGGATTTTTATATTCGGTTAAACGTTCTAATTGTCTATCTCTAAGTAATGTTCCTCCAGTACCAAATAGAATTATGGCACCTAGTAAAACAATACCAATAGCAATAAAACCACTTTTATATTTTAATATTTTTTTAACTGGAGATATCCAGTAGATACTACACATTATAACTGCATAGATGATGGTTGTTCCTAAATCCGGTTGTTCAAACATAAAATAGGCAGCTATTCCACCAAGAACTATCGGAAATAAGCTTGGAACATATTTATCTAATTTTTTTTGTTTCTTATCATAATAACAAGCCATCCAAAGAATTGTTATTACTTTCATAAATTCACTTGGTTGAAGATTAAATATTTTTAAATCATACCAGCTTTTTGCATCATTTATTTCTACACCAAATACTGGTAATAATGCTAAAGCAATTAATCCTACTAACATAGCGAGATTTGAATATCTGTCATAAACTTTTAGAGGAATACAAATCATAATAAATGCTACTATGAGACCTCCAATTAAGAATACAGATTGTTTTAGAAAGTAGTTATATGGACTTACTGCATGTGACATATAAGCAGTTACATTTGATGCAGAAAAGACCATTATTAGTCCTAAGGCAAATAATAATACAGATATTATAAGTAATGGTTTATCTAGATGTTTCATTATTTTCTTCATAACTACTCTCCCTTCTAATATCTAATATATCATATTTTTAGTATTTTGTTTTGGCAATTTTTCTTGGGAGAAGACATTTATGAACAAATTTTGTAAATTTACATAGTTTATAGTAGATTATGTAAAGGAGGCAATGTTATGTATTACTATGGTGGAGGAAATGGTTGCTGCGGTCAATCATATCAAATGCCTTACCAATATTGTTGTGGCGATAATAACTCTTCTTATGCTATTGTTTTAGTATTATTTATTTTATTAGTAATTGTTCTTGGTACTAGATGGAATAATAATTAATTTAATACACACGTATAATACGTGTGTTTTTTGACTTTTAGAGAGAGTTATGTTATAATATGTGGCGTTTTAAGGGGCAAATATTTATGAAGGAATTATTAAAACAAGCAGAAAGTATTATTGATAAAAGATTTGATAAAAATGATCCTAATTATGGATTGTTAGTTATGGGATGTTTTGCTTTATTAAGTAAGTTTGGGGAAGACTACTCTCCTATAGTTGAGAGAGTTATGTTAGAAACTGAATTTTATATTGGAAAGAAACCATTATCAGAACTTTTAAAAGAAGGCGGAATTGATGCAGAAGATGCATTTCGTGGCGAAGAGTTTTATGATACTGAAATGACTGTTACAGCAATTTCTTCTCCAGGTGTTTATTTATCAATTGGGGAAAATGGAAAAATAGTATTTGAAAGAGAAACACCTGCAATATTTTGTACAACTATTGGTGAAGATGCTAATGCAATATTAAATGCATTTGTACATGAAGTAGCTCATTTAATTAAATCAGCAATTAATATTGTTTATTCTGATGCTCCTAAACATTTTTTAATTAGAAATGGACTTAATATATTTGGTTATTCTTTTGAAAAGAATAGTCCATTTGAACCAAATGATAACTCTATGTTTGATGAAGTTATTAATGTATTACAAACTTCTGATATGATGAGGTCTGTTAAAGAATTGGATAAAGATTTATTAAGTGAAGAAGTTTATAGTTTTTATAAAGAATTAGATTTAGATAGGATTGATTTATTGTATGGATATAATGAACTTACTAGTTTTGTATTACCATTATGGAGTAATGATCACTTTAGAAGTTCTATCGAAGATAACATCGTAATTGGAAAAATCGATAGAATTAGAAATGATTTCGATAGTATTATGGGACCTAATAGTTTCCATTACTATTCTACTTATTTAGATTATGTGGATGGTAATTATGATGATGAGAAATTAATGAATAATATGAGGGACTGGTTTGATAGAATGAATAGAACTTATATTATGAGAACAAGAGTACTTGATATGGCAAAAAGAAATAAAAAGCAATAATTACTTTTAATTTCTCTTTTTTTCTGATAAAATATATGCAGTAACGAGGTGGTTATAGTGATAAGAATGAAAGATATTTTAGATGAAAAGGATAAACGTTTAAGACAAGTTAGTAAAGATGTTGTTTTTCCTTTAACTAAAGAAGATAAAGAAACAATTGAAAAAATGATTGAATACTTAACAAATAGTCAAATTGAAGAAATGGCTAAGAAATATAATTTAAGACCTGGTATGGGACTTGCTGCTATTCAACTTGGTATTCCTAAAAGATATTTTGTTGTAGTTAACGAATATGATGAAGGACAATTTGAAACTTATGTAATGATTAATCCAAGAATGATTAGTAATTCTGTTGAAAAAATTTATGTTGATCAAGGTGAAGGTTGTTTAAGTGTTAATCGTGAAGTTCAAGGTATTATTCCAAGATATGCAAGAGTTACTTTTGAAGCATATGATATTGATGGTAAAAAGATTAATGTTAGAGCTCGTGAAGAATTAGCAATTGCATTCCAACATGAATTAGATCATTTAAATGGTATGATGTTTACAGACCATATTGATCCAAAAAATCCTTTTAAAGACCAAGAAAAAATGAGAGCTATTTAGTTCTCATTTTTATTTTGTTTTCTTTTAGTTTTTCTTTTCTTGGTAGATGGTTCGTCTCTAAATCCTAGTTTACTTTGAACACTTTTGAATGTTTCTTTTGTTAAAGATTCAGTTATAGATAACATTGTATAGATTATCATAGGATCATCTCCTACTTTATTTAGCGTATGGTCTGCTAGATGGCTACCTAAAACATATGGATATTCTTCAAAGATACAATGTGGGTGTTCTATTAAAAAGGCATTTTCTGCATCAATTTTAATATGAACATTATCTTCATTTTGAGTAGCCATTAAAGTATTTAATAAAGTTTTCATTTCTTCTGGTAAATCTTCTGGGATGGATTCTCTAATTCTATCCATTTTTTCTTTTTCTTGCGTAAAGGTAATTTTTCCTTTAGTTAAATAATCTATTAAGTATCTAAGAGATGGTGATATATCAGTTCTATTACTTATTGTTGCTTTTATTCTTTGTTCTTCTAAGGCAGTAACTTCTTCATCACTATACCCCTTTTCTCTTAAAAAAGCAGTTGCGATACGTTCAAAAAATATTGATGGAAATTCTTGTAATGAGGATGGAATACAATCTCCTTTTTCTTTATGCATTATTGTTATACAGTGAACAAATTCATGAATAAAATACATAAAGTCACTTATGTCATATTCAAGTGGTGCATAAATATATACATTATCTGTTGTTTCAACACATCCCCATTTACTACATGGGTCTGGGAATTCTTCTCCATATAAAATATTATTATTCTCTTTTAGTTTATTGTATATTTTTAACCATTTTAATGATGGATCAATTTGAATAAAGAATTCTATACATAATTCATCTAATTCTTTTTTAGTTAATTTTGGTAATGTTATATTTTGGTTTTTTGAATATTTAAAACGTTCTTGCATGTCTAGTTCTGATAAACGTAATAGTTCTTCTAGGTGTGTTCTTAAATAGTCATCATGCTCTATACTTTCAAGTTCTAACATATTTTGATATTCTTCTTCAAGTAACATATTTAGTAAATTATAACGTTCTTTTTTATTTAACCAATTAAAGATTGCTTCTTTTTCTTGGCCTGTTGGATTAAAAATAAAATTTATTAAATCTTTGGGATTATCATAATAATTTGATGCGACTACTGTATAAATTGTATTAATGTTTTCGCTTAATTGTTCATCTTTTTCTATTTCACTATCTTCACGTGATGCGATTATGTCGTGTAACATCATTTTTAGAAAAACCGTTTCAACATCAGTTCCACCTTCTCTATAGACTTGTTGTTTTAACATGTCCATATATGCTGGAATGACATTACTTAATAATTCTTTTAAATCAGAAATAGAATCAATATAAATTGTTTCTTCGTCATCAGAATCTAAAAATGATATTTCTTTATTTCCTGTTAGAAACATTTGAAATAGCATTTGATTTCTTTCTAAGATTTCTTTAAGTTGTTCTGCTTCCTGTTTATGTTTTTCATCATATCTGATTGGAAGTACTGTTGTTTGTAACATATAGTTCATCCTCTTTTTCTATTTAATTATTATAGTTTTTTGTTTTATATTAGTCAATTAAAAAGAATTCCCTTTATAGGAATTCTTCATGGTCTGTTAGTTTAACACTTACTAATTTTGATACACCTGACTCTTGCATTGTAATACCATATAAAGTATTAGCATATTCCATTGTTTTCTTTTTATGAGTAATTATTAGGAATTGTGTTTTATCTTTATAATGGTCTAGATATTTACCAAATCTTCCTACATTTGCTTCATCAAGGGCAGCTTCTACTTCATCGAATAAACAGAATGGTACTGTTCTTACGTTTAGTATTGCGAATAATAGTGATATTGCTGTTAACGTTTTTTCTCCACCTGACAGAAGCGAAATTGTGGTTAGCTTCTTTCCTGGAGGCGATGCTACTATTTCAATACCTGTTGTTAGTAAGTTGTCTGGGTCAGTTAATTTTAAATCAGCTGAACCACCAGAGAATAATTCTTTAAATACAGAAGTAAATTCTTTACGAATAAGTTCAAATGTTTTAGCAAATTCTTCTTTCATTACTTCATCCATTTCATTCATGATTTCTAGTAATGTATCTTCTGCTTTTAATAAATCTTCTCTTTGGTTTGTTAGGAATACATATCTTGTATTTACTCTTTCATATTCTTCAATAGCTGCTAGATTTACCATACCAATTCTTTTGATATTAGCTCTATAGTTATTTACTTTAACTCTTGCTTCTTCTGGTTCTACATCTAGCTTATATTCATCTCTTGCTCTTTCAAAAGTAAGTTCATATTCTTCATTTAAGATGTTTAACATATTATCAAGTTTAACATCTATTCTATTCATACTAATTTCTAAATCACGTGATTCTTTTTCTAAATTTCTTAAAGTAGAATTTTGTAATTTATCTTTAGCTTGTTCTTCTTCTAAATAATTTTTCAAATCATCAATTTCTTTAGATAATGAAGATAACTTAATTTGAATTTGTTCTTTTTCTCCATTCTTTTCATGGAATAATTTAATTAATTCTTGTTCTTTTTGATCAATTGAATTGTTACTTATAGAATCAAGAGATTCCCATTCTTTAGTAGTTGTTTCTAAATCTTGTTCTATTGAACGTAATTCTAAATTCTTATTATCATATTTTTCTTTTAAGGCAACTTTGTCTTTAGAAATATTAAATGCTAATTCTTCTAATTCAGATATTTCTTTGTTTAGTTCTGTTAGTTCATTTTGTATTTCTAAAAGTTCTTGTTTTAGAAGAGTTTCTTTTTCTTCAGTATGGCGAAGTTCTTGTTTTGTTGTGATAATTGATTTTGCTTGGTAGATTGATCCTCCTGTCATAGATCCACCTACATTTAAAACATCGCCATCTAGTGTTACTATTCTATATTTATTTTTTATTAAATGAGAAAGTCTTGTTGCTGCATCAATATCTGTTGCTAGTATTGTTTGTCCTAATTGATTTTCAATTATATTTTTATATTTTTTATTATAAGTTACTAAATCACTTAATACTCCAATAAAATCATTACTTGATTTTAGAATATTTAAACTATCGTAATCAACATATCTTTCTTTTATTACTGTTAATGGGAAGAACGTTGCTCTTCCTAAACGGTTATCTTTTAAATAGTTAATTGCTTTTTTAGCAGAATCTTCATCTGATACAATAATAAAGTTTTTGTTTGATGCAATTGCTACATTTAATGCTTTTGTATATTTATCTTCAATAGTTAGAATATTTCCAATTGTATTATGGATACCAGTTAGTGTAGTTGATTTTAAAATGTTTTTTACACTAGCAGGCATATCTCCACCTTGTTCTATTTCTAATTTTAAATTATCTATTTTATGTTTTATTGAAATAATATCTTGATCATGTTTTGAATAATCATTAGTAAGCATATTCTTTTTTGCTTTAGCAGTATTTATTTTTTTATCAAGTTCAGTTTGTTCTTCTTCTTTTTTAGATGAATCTAAAATTATTACACGTAGTTCTTCTTGGACAGTTAGAATTAATGATTCTAATTTAGATTTCTTTTCTAAAACTAGTCTAATTTCTTCTTTAAGTTCATTTTCTTCTTTTGTTGTTTTACTACGTTCTTTTAATAGATTTTTTTCTCCATTTAATTTTTCTACTTCTTCTGTAATACGAAGTAAATCTCTATTTAATGATGATTTTTCAAATTCAAGTTTTTCTAGTTTATTTGATAATTCAATATATGAGGCATCATGTTTACTAGATTCAGCTGAAATAGTTAAAATTTCTTTATCTATTTTTTCTTTACGTGTTTTTTCTTGTTCTAGCTTTTGATTAAAATTTTCAATATCATATGCAAGTAATGCTACTTCATATGTATCTAGTCCTTTTTTATTTTCTAAATATTCTTTGGCTTTTTCTGCTTGGTCTTTTAATGGACCAACTTGCATTTCTAATTCGCCAATAATGTCATTTACACGATCAACATTATTATGAGTTCTATCTAATTTACGAAGTGCTTCTTCTTTTCTTTTTTTGTATTTTAAAATACCTGCAGCTTCTTCAAATATTACACGTCTATCTGTTGCGGAATTACTTAATATTCTTTCTACTTCACCTTGAGAAATAATATTAAATGATTCTTTTCCCATACCAGAATCTATTAGTAAATTATTAATATCTTTTAAACGACATTTTTCATTATTTAGATAATATTCATTTTCTCCACTACGATATACTCTTCTTTTAATTGATATTTCTGTATATGGAATATTTAAATAATGGTCTGAATTATCAAATATTAATTCTACACTTGCGACATTTAAAGGGTTACGACTTTTACTACCAGAGAAGATTACATCAGCCATAGAACCATCTCCACGAAGTGATTTAACTGATTGTTCTCCTAATACCCATCTTACTGCATCTACTACATTACTTTTACCTGAACCATTAGGTCCAACAATACAAGTAATCTTTCCGTCTAATTTAATATCTAACTTGTCGGCAAATGATTTGAATCCACTTGTTACTATTTCTTTTAAGTACATACTGCTCACCCTAATAATTAGTATACAATAAAAGTGATAATTAGACAAATGATTTCTTTATTTTTCAAGGGATTATCAAATATTTTTAACTTTATATGTTGTTTCAAATATTCTTGGGTTACTACAATATTCAAGAATAAATTTATTTTCTTTTTTGCATATTATTATTCCAATAGTGTCTTCTTCTGTTGCTTTTTTTATATGCTTATCAATGTAATTTATGTACTTTTGTATTTGTCCAATATGCTCTGCTTTTAGTTCTGTTATTTTTAATTCAACAACTACATAACATCTAAATTCAATATTATATAATAGTATATCTATATAATAATATCTATCTCCTATTTTGATTTTATATTCGTTTCCGGCATATAAAAAACCATTCCCTAATTCTTTTAAGAAATTATCTAAATCTTCTAATATTAATTGTTTCAATATTTTTTCGGATAGATCTTTCGAATTATCTGTTGCGTGAATAATTATTGGATGCTTTATAAAATCACTTATTTCGGATATGTTATCTTTTTTTAAAATTTTTTCTTTTGTATCTTCACTTATACGTTCATACTCTTTTGATTTTATTATATTTCTTAATTCTCTTATTGATAAACTTTCTTTTTCTACTTTATTTTTATAATATAGAATTGATTGCATATCTTTAATAGTTAACAATTCACAATAGTGGCTCCATGTTAATTTGGTCGACACTGTCGACCAATTTTTAAAAGTTATATAAAATTGTCTTATTCGTCTTAAGGTTCTTTCATTATATTCTTTACCTACATCTATTTTTAACTTTTCTGCATATATTTTAATTAAGTCATTTCCATATTTAGCTCTTGTCTCTCCACCTTGAGCTTCTATAATTA
This sequence comes from Bacilli bacterium, assembly GCA_017622175.1. Classification (GTDB taxonomy): domain Bacteria; phylum Bacillota_I; class Bacilli_A; order RF39; family UBA660; genus JAEDES01. Next base: position 59,993 of record JAGARQ010000027.1, read on the forward strand.
ACTTTCCAACTTTATAGTATGTTTCTATACTATTTTTATTTTTACTATAGTCTTTTATTTTATTATAGATTTTATTATTAATTAGTTCTTGTTTTATTTCATTATAATAGTTCATAAATCACCTCTTGTGGTAGTCTAACAAAAATATTTTCTATTAACAAATGACACTTTATTAATATTTATTGTTGATTTATGACTATTTTAATTTTTTATATAAGTAAAAATATTATATTAATATCACTTCTTTTTTACTTTCTTTATTTTTCATAATTTTCACTAAGTAAGTCTTCTAAAGTTTTTAACGAATAGCCCCTACTTTTTATATATTTTATAGTTGTATCTAATTCTTTTTTTGTATTTTCTGAAATTGGTATTGAGATAATTGCAGAGTTAGTTAGTTTTTCTTTTGTTTCTTTAAATAAGGATTTATTAATAGTTATTGTTGGAATAATTGTATGAAGTTTTAGTTTTTGACATAGATTAATTACTTCTTCTTTTTCATATTCACTATAGCAATATTTTAAATTTTTATTTGTTAATGATTCTAAATAATCTTTACTTGCTGAAAAAAATATTTCATCATAATCTTTATCATAACTTAGTAATTCTAATTCATGATTATTCATTGATACTATTTCTTCTGTATTATTTTCTAGATAAATTCCATCTATAAAGAATGTTGCGGGTACATTATTATTTTTTAGTATTGATAATATTTCTTTTGGAGAAGATGTTTCTACTTTAAAAACCAGTGATATACTTCTTTTTATTGGATTACCACTAATAATATATTTATCATAATAATCATCAACTGAAATAGTTGGTTCAATATCTTTTAGTGTTGTGAGTATTTCATTATAAGTACCATATTGTTTCATTTTATTATATGTTTCTAAATAGTTTATTTCTTTTCCAGTAAGACCTGGAATAATTGTATTATCTTTTATTTCCGCATTAACTGCTTGAACATTATATTTTTCATTGGTACTTTTTATTGTTTTCATAATTGGATCTTTTTCTCTAACTAATTCAACTGATTTATTTGTATAATAAAAACTAAAAACTGATAGTAATAAAATAAGTGTTACTCTTATAAGTTTTTTTATCATTTAATCACCTATAAAAGTATATGAAAAAAAGATTCAAAATTGAATCTTTTATTTTCCGTCAGACTCATAATAGGTATGGTTTGCAATTATTATATCTTCTGGATATAAATATTCTCCTCCAGCTTGTGAATGTAAAGAATTTTTATATAATAGATATCCTTGTGTTGTATATACTTTTATTCCGGCTGTATTATAGTCACTTTCTATCCATTCTCCCCATGTCATTCCTGATTTTGCGTAAAATGTTTGAGTTGTTTTTAGTGTCGATCTATAAATATTAAAAGTAACTGTATTAGGGGTTGTCTATGGTGCTATATTCTAACGAAACATCTCCAAATTCTATATCAAAGTCTCCATCTGCACGTGATGCATCTGGTGCATAAGATACAACTACAACTATTGGTTGTGATGTTCCTTTTTCAATTTTATGTCCTGATATACTTTCTCCAAAACTATAATTTTGTCCATTTATTGTTGTGACTATATTAATTCCTTCGCAGGCACTTTGTACTAGTGAATCTGTTGTATCACTTGCTGCAGTACATTTCTTATAAGAGGTCCCATTAATATTAGAAATATTTACTCCTGTTAGGTAGGCATCATATTCTCCAGTATTATGTATATAAAAGGTTGTTGAAAGTGCTTGACCTGGTTCTGTAAATTGTGCAATTAATCCTGTTGCTGAGTTTTGGTACAAATTAGTTATTCCACCTTGGGCGCCATTTGTTCCTACTCCACTTACTACTGTTCCACTATTATTATTTGTAGTTACTGCATATTGACTAGATGAAAACACTACACTAAAGTTCTCACTATTTGGAGTTATCGTTGCACTCGATGAAATATTTAATGTAGCAGAAAATGCTGCAAAGCCAACTGATATAGTAGATATTACTGCTACTAAAATTAATATTATTGTCAGTTGTTTTTTTCTTATATTTTTCATACTATTACTCCTATTTTATTTAAGTATACTTTGTTAATGATTTATAAACAATATTTTCATTGCAATTTTTACTTTTGTTTACAAAAAAAGAAAGCAATTTATGCTTTCTTTTGGTCTACTTTTTTAGTCTTCTGTTACTTCAATTACTTCTTCAGGTATGTTTAGTGGTTCTTCTTTTTCTTTTTTCTTTGGTTTTGGAAGAGCATCTTTTCTTGAGAAGTTTTGTCTTCCTTTTTTATCTGTACCTAAAGCTTTTACGATGATTTCGTCTCCTAGTTTAACTACGTCTTCTACTTTTTCAACTCTTTCGTGAGCTAATTGTGATACGTGTACTAGTCCTTCGCATCCTGGCCATAATTGTACGAAGCATCCGAAATCTTCTACTTTTACTACTTTTGCATCATAGATTTTTCCTACTTCTACTTCACGGACGATTTCTTCAATCATAGCACGAGTCTTATCAATGATTTCTTTATCTGTATGATAGATGATTACTCTTCCGTCATCTTCTAAGTCAACTTTAACAGCATTTACATTTGTAACTTCTGTAACGTTTGATGCTTCACAAATAATCTTAGTAATCATTTCTCCACCACGTCCGATTACATCTTTAATCTTAGCTGGGTTAATCATAAATGTTACCATCTTTGGAGCATATTTAGATACTTCTGGTCTTGGTTCAGCGATTTGAGTAGTTATTGTATCTAAGATTTCCATTCTAGCTTTTTTAGCTTGAGCTAAAGCTTCTCTTAAGATATCTTCAGTAATTCCTGAAATTTTGATATCCATTTGTAATGCAGTGATACCATCTTTAGTACCTGCTACTTTAAAGTCCATATCTCCTAAGTGATCTTCCATACCTTGGATATCAGTTAAGATAATATAGTCATCACCATGAGTAATTAATCCCATTGCGATACCTGCAACTGGAGCTTTGATTGGAACTCCTGCTGCCATTAATGACATACATCCAGCACAGATTGATGCTTGAGATGATGAACCATTAGATTCTAGAATTTCTGATACAACACGAATTGTATATGGGAATTCTTCTTCTGATGGAATAACTTGAGCTAAAGCTTTTTCTCCTAATGCTCCATGTCCAATTTCACGACGACCTGGTGCTCCATATCTTCCTGTTTCTCCTACTGAGAATTGTGGGAAGTTATAATGTAACATAAATCTCTTTTGATCTTCTACTGATAGACCATCGATAATTTGATGTTCATTTAAAGCTCCTAATGTTGTTACTGAAAGAGCTTGAGTTTCTCCACGAGTAAATAATGCTGAACCATGAGTTCTTGGAAGTAAATCAATATCTGTTGATAATGGTCTGATTTCATCCATTGCTCTTCCGTCAGCTCTTTGTTTTTCTTTAACTACGATACTTCTGAATAATTCATATTCAACATCTGAAACTACCATGTTAACTTTAACTAGTAATTCTTTTAATTCTTGTTCTTTTAAAGTATCTTCATTTTCTTTTGTATAAAGTTCTACGATTTCTTCTCTTACTGCATCAATTGCTGCATACTTTTCAAGTTTATCTTTAATACGTAAAGCTTTATCCATTTTATCTGTAGCTAATTCTTTAATTCTGTCGATTAATTCTTGTTCTGGAACTAGTGTTTCATACTCCATTTTTTCTTCACCAATTTCATTGATGATTTCTTCTTGGAATGCGATTAATTCTTTAATAGCTTTGTGTCCGAACATTAATGCTTCTAACATTACATCTTCAGGTACTTGTTTAGCACTTGATTCAACCATGTTAATTGCTTCTTTTGTACCAGCTACTGTTAATTCTAATTCTGATTTTTCTAATTGTTCTGGAGTTGGGTTAATAATTAATTCTCCATCAACTCTACCAACTTTTACTCCAGCAATTGGTCCATTAAATGGAATCTTTGAAATTGATACTGCTAGAGATGAAGCAAACATTGCAGTTAATTCTGGTGAACATTCTTGTTCAACTGATAAAACGGTTGAAATGATTTGTACTTCATTTTTGAATCCTTCAGGGAATAATGGTCTCATTGGACGGTCAATCATACGTGCTGCTAAAGTAGCTGCTTCTGTTGGGCGTCCTTCTCTTTTAATAAATCCTCCTGGGATTTTTCCTACTGAGTAAAGTTTTTCTTGATAATTTACTGTTAGTGGGAAAAAGTCAGATAATAAGTTAACAGATTTTGAAACTACTGCTGCAGTTAAAATTACTGTATCATTATATCTTACTAATACTGAACCATCAGCTTGTTTTGCTAGTTCTCCATGTTCAACAACAAGTTTTCTTCCATGAAAATCTAATTCAAATACTTTTTTCATTTTACTTCTCCATTCTTAATAATTTGTCTACTTATTTCTTGCGATTACGATAAATTAAAATTGCGTCTTTTCTTGAGATGTTATGTCTAATAGAAAGATCGCTAAATGGCTTTTCGAACATTACTACTTTTTTACCCTTTAATTTATTTGGATATGTTTCTTGATATTTTACAATTTTATAACAACCAAATCCAATTAAATCAAATGCATGATTTCCAATTTTGTAGAATAGACTTTCACCTTCATGCATAGGAACGTTTCCTACTGTATCAAAAGATGATGGATAATAATCTTCTCCTGGAATTCTTGCATATTCTATTTTAGCAATGTCTCCAAATATTAAGTTTTTTACTCTCATGTTTTTCCCCCCCTGGAATAAAAAAATAGACACAAAAAATTCGTGTCTACTTTTATTATTTTCTTAAACCTAATTTTTTGATTACTTCGCGATAACTTTGGATATCTTTCTTAGCTAAGTATTGTAACATATTTCTACGTTGTCCAACTTTCTTTAAAAGACCTCTGTTAGAATGATAATCATGAGTATGAACTTTTAAGTGAGCAGTTAAATCGTTGATTTCTTTTGTAAGAATAGCAATTTGTACTTCTGCTGAACCTGTGTCCTTTTCATTCTTAGCGAATTCTTTAATAATTAGTGCTTTTTCTTCTTTTGTTAAAGCCATTATTAACACTTCCTTTCTTTATAATTCACCACTACTTAGTAAGAAGTCGGAAATTCTTCAAACCGAGTACCGGTAAGCAATAGTATTATAACCTATTTTTTTCTATTATGCAAGTAATTTATTCTACTAATGTTTTTACATATTGATATGGTTGTTTAGATGCATATTCACGTACTTCATCTTCTCTTGACTTGGGTGTAGACCTAGAATTTCTTACAACTGATGTATCTTCGCCTTCATAGTTTACATTTGCTAAATATCTTTGATGAAATTTTTTGGCAAAGGAATTAAATCTTGTTAAAACTTCGCTTGTACTTCCTTTGGCGATTTCTTCTCTACTTATTCCAGCAATAATCATTGCTTCAAGATAAGATTTGAAATTTTCATATTCTGCTGTTGGTGTTGTACTATATCCACCTTTTTCTTGTAGTATTGTCATCAAACCTTGATAGTCAGTTTGTTCAAGGATTGTTAAATCAAATAATATTTTTGCTTGATTTATTGGCTGTTCAAAATACCAGTCTCCAAAAAAAACAGCATCACTTGTGGCATTTAAATCAATTGCTTTAATGTTTCCATCTTTTGCAGCTTCAGAAATAAATTTAATATCATCTTGAAACCCAAAATATGATATACAAAATTCTAATTCTTCACGTGTAGTAGGATTCCATAATATATCTAATAATGCACTATGTGATTGTCCTAGTTTTTTTATTCTTTCATATACACCTTGACGATTTTCTAGTCTTGTTAAATAGTTTTGAATGCTTTCTTCAAAAGCAGCTTGTTCTTGTCTTTTTCTTTCTGCTTGATTTTCCTTTTCAGCAAGACATTCTAAATATTTTTGGCATAATTCAAGTTCAGGTTCTGTCTTTGGACTATGTATTATTCTTTTTAATTCTGTTTTTACCCAACTTTTTAATTCATCTTGTATGCCAAGTTCAGGGTGATATTCATATAACTTACTTAAATAATGTTTAATGATATTTTCAGTGCCCCATCCTAAAGAAACATCCATCAATCTGTATGAAAGTTTTTTTCTTATTTGTATATGAATATCTTTTTCTTGAAGTTTTTTATCTAGTTCTTTTAAAAAGTCAGTTCCATCAGTTAGAAATTTAAAACAATAAGCAGCAAAAACTGCTTCTGCATAATCTTTTGGTTCAATAAGTATTAAATCAAAATCTTGCTCTTCATGTGGAAGAGTCATCTTCTTTTTCTGATATTCAGTTAACTTATTCTTATAGTTACTTATCATTTGATCACCATATTCATCAAAATACCATGAATTTGCCATAATCAAATCCCCCTCTTTCATATGTGGGCATATTATACTATATTTAGTCTTTTTTGTCAATTTTGACTAGATTTGATGTAAAGATGTTTTCTTTTATTTTGAGATATTTTCTTTTGGTATTTTTTTTGATATATTGATTATGGTGATTATTATGGATATAAAGAAATTATTAAAAAACGTTGGCCATGCCATATTAATATTTTTATTATTTAATTATAGTTGGATGTTTCAATTAATACCTGTGATGTTATTTAATTTAGATGTTGAAAAGTTAAGTGATAAGACTGGTGTTATGCTTACGACATTTTCTTCTTTAGCACTTGCTATAACATTGTTTATTATTTATAGAAAAAGTATTATTGAAGAGTTTAAAAAATTTAAAAATAAATTTTGGGATAATTTTGATATAGGTGTTAAGTGTTGGTTCTTTGGATTACTTGCAATGATAATATTTAATACTTTAATTGTAAAAGTATTTTCTGGTGGAGGTGCAGCTAATGAAGAAGCTGTACAAGAAATGATTAATGTTCTACCATGGTTAATGCTTATTAATGCCGGTTTTCTTGCTCCATTTAATGAAGAACTTGTATTTAGAAAATCAATTAAAAATATATTTAATAATAAATGGTTTTATGCAGGTCTTTCAGGTTTATTATTTGGACTTGCTCATGTATTAGGGCAAACTAGTGTATGGACAGATTGGTTATATATATTACCTTATGGCAGTTTAGGATTTGCTTTTGCAATTAGTTATCATAAAACTGATTCAGTATTTACACCAATACTATTTCATACATTACATAATGTAGTTTTAATAATTATTTCAATAATATAAAAAAGCATATTTAACTATGCTTTTTTTGTTGTACTTTTCTTTGTATTAGTTGTCTTTTTTGTTGTTGATTTTTTTGTTGAAGTTGTTGCTTTTGTTGTTGTTTTCTTTTTTGTTTGTGGTTTCTTTTTTGAAACTTCTTTTTTTTCTACTTTTTCTTCTTTTGGTTCTCTTGGTGCTACTTCAATTTTTCTAGCAACTACTGTATTTTCTGTTTTATAGTTTCTATAATCTTTATTGAATTTCTTTTCACTTATATATTCAGCAGCTACTCCTGCTACTAAGATAAGTAAGTTAATTATAATTAATGCCATAAATACTGGAAGTTTAATTGTTGAGAAAATCCCAAGTAAAATTAATACTACTGAAAATGCCATTGATATAATTAATGAAACTGAACTTATTGTCATTAATAAATAGTTTTTCTTATTTTCTTTTTTGTGAATTTTTTTGTATTCTTTTTTTTCCATATACCTCTACCTCTCCTGATAAAAAACTCTTTATATTTGGAAGCAATTCTTTACAATCGCTTACGCCTAAATCATACATTTCTTGAAGTTTATTTGTGTTGCGTTCTATTCTTTTTATTTTTAAATCTTTTGTTGGTCTTACAACTATTATTTCTTTTTTATTTTCTAAGTCAATTATTTTTTCAATAGTATCATTATACTTTTGATATCTTGTATTAATTGCCTCTATAAGATTAGGATACTCTTTATATTTAATTTTTGCAAGTATTTGCAATGGTTTTTTCTTTTTATAGTTTAATGGTCTTGTTAAAACTACTATTAATTTGTCATATCCTAAGTCTTTTGCTTTTTCAATTGGAATACTATCTCCAAGTGCTCCATCTAAATATAATTCATTATCTATTTCTACCATTTGTGACACAAATGGCATAGCTCCTGTTGCTCTAAAAACTTCCATTTGTTTTTCTGTATTTTTTATTTTTACGTATTCAGCTTTTCCTGTTTTAACGTTAGTTATTGTTGCGTAAAAATCAGTTTTTGATTTTCTAAATGTTTTTTCATCGAAGACATCTAATTTAAATGGCAATTCATTAAAAGCAAAATCTTTATTAATTAGATTTCCGGTTTTTATTAAGTTTTTAAAACTCATGTAATCTACTGATTTATCATTAATATATTTTTTATTATATCTAAGTGCTCTACCTATTTGTTTTGAACAATAATTTATTCCAAATAAGGCTCCTGCAGATACACCAATAATTCCATCTACATGAAGATTGTTTTCTAGTAATACATCTAGTACTCCAGATGTATACATACCACGCATTGCACCGCCTTCTAAGATTAAACATGTTTTCATAACATCTCTTCCTTTTTACTGCTTTATATTATAACATAAAAATTACTTTTTGTAAAAAGCACAAGTTGTTTCATGATCGTTTATTACTCCAATTGCTTGAAGATATGAATAGATAATTGTTGAACCTACAAACTTCATTCCACGTCTAATTAAATCTTTTGATACTTTATCTGATAAGTCTGATGTTGTTTTAAAATCATCATTTATATTTTTAATTATTTTATTATTTGTAAATGACCAAATATAGTTTGAAAAACTATTAAATTCTTTTTGTATTTCCATAAATATTTTAGCATTATTTATAGCAGCTTTTATTTTTAATTTATTTCTAATTATTCCTGAATTAGTCATTAATTCGTTTATTTTATTTTCATCATAGTTTGCAATTTTTTTGTAATCAAAATTATCAAATGCTTTTTTGAAATTTTCTCTTTTATTTAAAATTGTTTCCCATGATAGTCCTGCTTGAAATGATTCTAAAATTAAAAATTCAAACATGTAGTTATCATCATAGTTTGGAACTCCCCATTCATGATCATGATAGTAGACATATAATTCATTATTTTCATTTAACCATTTACATCTTTTCATAATTCTCCTATAAAACATTTAAATGTTCTAGTAATATTTTTAAACCTATTATTACGAGGGTTATTCCTCCAAATGTTTCTGCTTTCTTTTCTAATTTATTACCAACTTTATTACCTATTATAACACCAATTATGGAAATTAAAAATGTTGTGATAGTGATAATTAGTGATGCTTTTAGTACGTTAACTTTTAAAAATGCAAAAGTTATACCTATTGCTAAAGCATCAATACTTGTTGCTAAGGCAAGTGGAAACATTGTTTTAAAATTAATATTTTGATCTAGCGTTTCTGTTTCATTTGATAGTGAATCTTTAATCATATTTATACCTATTATACTTAGTAAAACAAATGCTACCCAATGATCTATTTTAATAATTATTTCTTGAAATGATACACCTAAAATAAAACCAATTATTGGCATTATTCCTTGAAATATTCCAAAGTATGTTCCAACTGTTATAGTATGTTTTATTGTTACTTTTTTTAATGCTAGTCCTTTACATATTGCAACTGCAAAGGCATCCATAGCAAGAGATACTCCTATTAAAAATATTTCTAGATTTGTCATGTTTTCTCCTTTAAGAAAATATAAAAAGAGTAATCACTACTCTTTTATATTAAAATATTTATAAATATCTTCTACTGTTTTTTCAATATCTAAATTTAGTTCTTTTTTCAATTCATTAATTTTTCCATGATTTATATATTTATTATCTATACCAGTTAATTTTATTTTATTTTTAGCTTCTTTATGATTAAAATATTCTAAAATATTTGTTCCTAAAGAATTTGTTTTTATATTTGTTTCATAAATATATATTTTTTGTTTGGTGCGAATTAATTCTTTTAAGATATTTTTATCTATTGGTTTTATATATCTTGCATTTATTATATTAATATTTTTATCTTTTAATTTTTCATATAATTTAGATACATCTGTTCCATAACTTATTACTGTATTTTTACAACCTTTTACTTTTTGAAGATATTTCCATGTTCCTACAGGTAATTCTTTAAACTCTGTTTTATTAAATTCTATTGAATCTCTTTCATAACGAATACAGAATGGCTTATCTTGTTTATAAAAACCAGTATATAAAAGATTTCTAATTTCTTCTGAATCTTTTCCCATACAGATAACCATGTTTGGAATTGAATTTAAGAAACTAATATCAAATACTCCATGATGAGTTTCTCCATCTTCTCCTACTAAACCTGCTCTATCTATACCAATTACTACATGAGCATTCATTCTGGCAATATCATGATTTATATTGTCATAAGCTCTTTGTAGAAATGATGAGTATATTGGTAAAAATACTTTTTTATTATTTAGTGATATTGCACAGGCAAGTGTTGTGGCGAATGATTCTGTTATACCGGTATCAATACTTCTATTAGGAAAATCTTTAAATATTTTTTCTAGTTTACTACCATTAATCATTGCTGGTGTAATAGTTACAATACTATCATCTTGTTGCATGAACTCATAAACTGTATCACTTACTATTTGACTTAGACTTGGTAAAGAAGACTTTTTTAATTCTCCTGTTTCTTTGTTAAATGATCCTACTCCATGCCATGCACTAGCATTTGTTTCTGCCGGTAAATAACCTTTTCCTTTTTTTGTTAGTACATGTACTAAAATTGATTTTTTAGAGTTTTTTGCTTTCTTTAAAGCTCTAATTAGTTCTTCTATATTATGACCATCTACTGGACCTAAATAATCTATATTTAAGTTTGTAAAAATATTATCATTAATTTTTCTTTTAAATTTTTCTTTTATATTATAAGAAATATCAAAAAGTTTTTTTCCTAATTTAGATTTTGTTAAAAACTTTTTGTAACTTTTACTAGCAGTTTCATATGAATGACTTAATCTTACATTTTTTAGGAATTTACTTAGCCCACCTACGTTTTTGGAAATAGACATTTCATTATCGTTTAAAATAACTATTACTTTTGATTTTAATGTTTCAATATTATTTAGGGCTTCAAAGGCAAGTCCACCAGTTAAAGAACCATCTCCTATAATGGCAATAACATCATTTTTTTCGTTATCTAAATCTCTGGCATAAGCAAAACCTAAGGCTGCGGCAATTGAAGTTGATGAGTGTCCTGCTTCAAAAGGGTCATGTTTACTTTCATTTCTTTTTTGATACCCAGATATTCCACCTAATTGTCTAAGAGATGTAAATTTATCTGCTCTACCTGTTAATATTTTATGAATATATGATTGATGACCAACATCAAAAATCATTTTATCTTTTGGAGAATCAAAAACATAATGCATAGCAACTGTTAATTCAACAATACCTAAATTGGATGCAAGGTGTCCTCCTGTTTCAGATAAATTATCTATTAAAAATTCTCTTATATCTGAGCATAATGTATTAAGTTGATTAGTTGAATAATTTTTTAAAAATTTTGGACTTTTAATATCTGTTATTTTCATAATCATTCTCCTTGGTGCTTTTTAGTATAGCACCATAAGTAAAAAAAAAGAAGAATATGAAATTCTTCTTTACTATATTTTACATATCTTTTTATGAATAATTCATGATATTATCTAAGTCTTTATCTCCTCTTCCAGAAAGACAAATAACTATAATATCATCTTTTTTATAATTAGTTGCTATTTTCATAGCATAGGCAACTGCATGTGAACTTTCTAGGGCTGGGATTATTCCTTCTAAGTTGGTAAGTAATTTAAAGGCTTCTACTGCTTCTTTATCGGTAATTGAATCATACTTTACTCGTTTGTTTTTATGATGAAATGCATGTTCTGGACCTATTCCTGGATAATCAAGTCCTGCAGATATTGAATATGCATCTTTTATTTTTCCATCTTCATCTTGCATAGTATATGTTTTCATTCCATGAAGAATACCAATTTTATTATTATAGATTGCTGATGCATGGTAGCCTGTTTGTAATCCTAGTCCTGCTCCTTCTACTCCATAAATGTCTACTTTTTCTTTTATAAAAGGTGTAAACATTCCAATACTATTACTTCCACCACCAATACATGCAATTACTGCAGATGGTAGTTTTCCTTCAAGAGTCTTTATTTGTTTTTTTGTTTCTTCACCAATTACTTTTTGAAAATATTTTACTATTTCTGGGTATGGATATGGTCCTACAGCCGATCCAATTAAATAATATGATTCTTGGTGTTTTTCAAAATATTCAAAGGCTTCATCTACAGCTTCTTTTAATGTTCCTTCTCCTCTTGTTACTTCTTTAATTTCTGCTCCAAGTATTTTCATTTTTTCAACATTTACATGTTGTCTTTTTATATCTTCTTTTCCCATAAAGATTGTGCATTTCATTTTAAATAAGGCACATACTGTAGCAGTTGCTACTCCATGTTGTCCGGCTCCGGTTTCGGCAATTATATGAGTATAACCTAATCTCTTAGCTAGTAATACTTGACCTATTGCATTATTAATTTTATGTGAGCCAGTATGATTTAAATCTTCTCTTTTTAAATAGATTTTAGCACCATTTAAATACTCTGTAAGATTACTTGCAAAATATAATGGTGATGGTCTACCTACAAAGTGTTTTAAATAATATAAGTATTCCTCTTTAAATTTTTTTTCTTTTTTTAGTTCATTAAATTTTTGCGCAATTACCCCTAATTTTTCTTTTAAGTTTTGTGGTACATATTGACCACCAAATATTCCATAATTCATTTTCTTTTCTCCTCAATTTTATTTTGTTTTTTAAATTTGAATTGTATGGCTTACGCCAATTCCAGTCATATTCGTTCATATGTACCACCTCCTTTAATAAAAGAAAAAAAGAATTCTCATCCTAAAATAGGACAAGAATTCTTGCTATGCCACCTAATAATAGATTCCATGTACCATCATACACGTTCCTTTGATAACGGTCGGAATCTCCCGTGCTCCTCTACTAAAATATTTTTCGAAGAGTCTCTCTTTGGTCCATTCGCTAGTTATTACTTGTAACTTCACATCCACCAGTTACTTTCTGAAAAGCTTTTCACTAGTTACTTCTCCAAATCAGTGATTTCTTTTATGGCTTAATATTAACATATATTTTTTTAGTTGTCAAAAGTCTTAATAATTTCGACTACTTCTATTTCTCCATCAATAATTGTTTCATAAATTATTTTAGATTCATCTTCAATGATGTTATCCCAATACTTGAATGATTCTTTTAAATTATGTTCTTTATCTGTTGTTCCTTCAAAACAGTTATAAGCATTTCCTGTGAAAGAGTTTCCTGTTGTTTTTAATTTAACAATTTGGTAAACTACTCTTCCTTTTTTTATAAAACTATTTGCCCACATATTGGAGTCTTCTAAATCAGTTGAAACATATAGAGACTTTATTCTTGATGGATAATTTGAATAATATTTTTGTCTTATTTCTTCCATAGCAAGTTCTCTTAATGCTACTTTAGTGTGGTGTTCTAAATCTTCTTGTTTATAGTTTTCTGGATGTAAATAAATATCGTTTACTAGACTTTCTTTTTCCATTACTCTTTTATAAACACCACTTTGATTAGTTTCTGTAAAACTAATCTTTTGACCAACGTACATTGGTTTATTAGTTACTACGTGATAGAAATATTTTTCATTATCTTCTACTAATTTATCTTTTTCTATTTTATATACCTTTATATTATAATTATATTTTTTTAATAAATCTTTTACTTTTTCTTTATTTAAATTATTTTTAATAATTACTCCAATTGCATTATTAATTGATAGTTTATCTTTTACTTGAACTTCACCAATTAAATTAGAATATCTGTTATTTAGTTTTTCAATACTACTTACTAATTTATTTTCTATTTCGAATGGTAAGTTTGGAATAATATTTATTTTTTCTACATTAATATCTTTATTAAAAATAAATGTTATTCCATTTGTTTCAAGAACATATTTATTAAATGCGTTTTCACTTGGGTAACAATAAATAATTTCTTCTTTTGAAATATTTAATATTTCTTTATAAATTTCATCTTTTGTTTTTTCATATAAAGTTTTTATATCTACTGGATATGTTCTTGTGATTTTATCTAAGTAATTAAAATATTCTCTTTTATCATTAGTATTATATTTTTCAAAATACTCTTGTTTTGTAAGTGGTTCTTCTAGAAATTCATATTCTTCTAATGATTTTAAGTACTCTTCATACGTATTATATTTTTTTGATAGACTACTTTTTTCATAATCTATTTTTTCTAGATAAGGAACTTTATAAGATGTATTATTTTCAAATGATGCGAGTGATATATATTCATCTCCGTTATATGAATCTTTTTGAATATTTAATAACTTCTTTGATTTAATATATCCATCTTTTAAAATACTTTCTAAATTTATATATATTTTATCTTTATCTAATTCATCTTTTAAAATTGTATGGTAATAATAATCAGATAAATTCATATTATCACTTCCTTTTTAAAATCTTTTTATTGGAAGATGTACTGCTCCTAATATACCAGCATCGTTAAAGTTTTTAGCAATAAAAATATTATGTTTAGGGAGTCTTTCTGTTAATGTTCTAAAGTAATGTCTTTTATATAGAGAAAATCCTCCGCCAATACAAATATTTTTTATTTTTATTTCTTTACTAATTATATTTATTCCATCTACAAAGTCAGTAATATATTTTTCTAAAATATCTTTGTTGTTTCTTATATCTTCAAAAATCGCTTCACGAGGTAATTTTTTCTTTTGACGTTCATTATATATTTCTGATAATTTTTTAAAACTTTTTATATACTTTGCTTTTGTATCATTTTTCTTATTTAATTCAATTATTTTCCAGATTGTTTCATCTTTTGCTAGAAGTATTTTCTTTCTAGTTTTTCTAATTAGAGAAAAACCTACTCCTGTACCGATTGTTACCATAAAGAACTTATCATATTCATTATTTAAGGCTTCGCCTACTGCTGCGCAGTTACAATCATTATCAACATAAACATCACAATTATATTTACTAAATTCTTTTTTGAAATTAATTTTTCCAACAACTAGTTCTTTTGAACCATAGAAAATACCTTGTTCTGGATCTACTCCTCCAGGACAGCCAATTCCAATATATTCTACTTTTGTATCATTTAAGAAACTATCAATTTTCTTAATTAAATAATTTACATAATTTTTTGTAATAATTCCTTTAAATATTTTATTAAATATTTTTGAAGGAGCTTTATATGGAATATATTTTTTCTTAGTAAGTTTCTTTTTTGTCGTATCATATAAACCTAATCCTATATGACTTGCTCCTATATCAATTCCTAATTTTAACATATACTTCACCACCCTATCTTTATAAATACATTATAACATATAAAAAAGCAGAATTATATCTGCTTTTGTTTTATTTCTTTCTTATATACTTTTTTAAGTTATTTGAGAATAATAATATAGCAATTATTAATAAGGCTGTTGGGATATAAATAACATCTGGTATTTTAGTTATTGCTCTATCTATAAATGATAAAACTATGTAGGCCAAAATACCAATGGCTCCAATAATTCTTACTTTTTCTTTCATATCATCAACTGCTTTTCTAATAATTCATATAGTTCTTTGTTATCAAATTCAAAAGATACATTTGTTATTAAAGAAATTTTATAATATTTATTTTTTGTTATAGATTTAATATCTTTTAAATTTATTTGGTAATAAACATCTTTATATTTTGGATAACTTGTTGTTCTAGCTATTCTCAAAACCTCCATTCCTTCATTTGCTACTAGATAATCTAAAAATAATAATCGTTTATTTGTAATAGCAATTGTGGTATACTTTTCATTTTCATCTTGCTTTATGAAGACATTATCATAAATACCTATTACTTCTTCATCTTTTATTAGGTTAAAATTATACATATTTTCTCCTTATTTAATAGTAAACTCTGCAGCTACATATATTTTATTTTGTTCTTTGGAAAAGTCAGTTACTAAACGATATGTTCCCTTTTTTAGTTTGCCATATCCATATTCCCAATTATACTCTTTTTCAACTGATTCTCCTGCTTTTAATGAATATGCTGGCATTGTGAAAAACATATCATTATTTGGTTCTAATTCTAATATATGCCATAAGTCATTATGTTTTATTTCTAGATGATATGGTTCTCCATAGGTATACTCTTCATCTGTTTTATTTGTCATAATAATTGTTGCGGAAGAAGTAGTTAATGTACCTTGTTTTACTTCCATTGTGATTTTATCATTTGTTATTTTATGTGGAGTTTTTTCTCCGATTCTATTATTTGTACATCCTGTTAAAGTTATGATTGTAAGCAGTGAAATAATTATTAATAATATTTTTTTCATTTTTTCTCCTTTTATTTAACTGGGGATTTTTGTTTTAAAGATTTTATATTTGTAGGTAAATATTCTATTGTTGTAGTTGGTGACTGAGTTCTTTTCACTACAAAGTTAATATATTCTTCTGGTAGAACTACAAATTCTCTATCTTCGTAGATTCTTTTATTACCTTGACCAAATCTATTAGCTTGAGATACATCATAATCAAAATATTCTTCTTTTGTACCTCTTCCAACAACTACTCCAGTTACATCATCAAAACTATATGTGTCTGTATCTTGATTATAGACAAGTAATATTTGATGATTTACTTCTGTACCATCATCACAGACTACACAGTGGGATTTTATACCAATTCGTTCTAATAATAATTTATAGTATTGACTAATTCCATTACATATTCCAAGATTGGCATTTATTACACTTAATAGTTCTTGAGTTGGATTTCTACTAGGTCTTTTTTTATCTATTTGGCCTTTCTTTATTATATCTAATTGATCATAATCATATTCTAATGTTTCTGTTAGATATTCAAAAATTATTTTTCTTCTTTCATAATCTGATAGTGAATGAATTGGATGAAACTTAAATATTTCTTCTATTGCGTCATCTACACTATCACTTATATATTCCCAATCGTCCATATTAACTCCTTTCTTTATACAAGTTCTTTTTTGTTATAGTTTATTATTGTTAGTGATAAGAAACCTATTGATAATA
>JAGARQ010000028.1 GCA_017622175.1 Bacilli bacterium
AGGATATTTTCTCTTCCTGCTAAAGCAGATACTAACATTACTAACGTTGATTTTGGTAAATGAAAATTTGTTGATAGTGAGTCAATTGCTTTGAATTCATAACCCGGATAAATAAATATATTTGTCCAACCACTACATTCTTTAAATTCGTTATATTTTGTAGCAATTGTTTCTAGTGTTCTTGTACTTGTTGTTCCTACAGCAATAATTCTTTTACCATTTTTCTTAGTGTTGTTTAGAAGTTCTGCAACCTCTTTAGTCATTGAATAATATTCACTATGCATTTCATGTTCTTCTATTGTATCAACACTTACTGGTCTAAATGTTCCTAGACCAACGTGTAATGTTACATAAGCAATGTTTACGCCTTTTTCTTCAATTGATTGTAATAATTCTTTTGTAAAATGAAGCCCAGCAGTTGGCGCTGCGGCGCTTCCTACTTCTTTTGCATAAACAGTTTGATATCTAGATTGATCTTCTAATTTTTCATGAATGTATGGCGGAAGTGGCATTGTTCCTAATTCTTCTAATATTTCTAATAAAATTCCTTTATACAGAAGTTTAAAATGTCTTATTCCGTCTTCTCCTTCTTCTATACATTCTGCTTTTAGTTTTCCTTCTCCAAATGTTACGATAGTCCCTACTTTAATTCTTCTTGCAGGTTTTACTAGACATTCCCAATTATCACCTTCTGTGTTTTTTAATAGTAAAATTTCTATTACAGCATTGGTTTCTTCTTTAACGCCAATTAATCTAGCAGGCAAAACCTTAGTATCATTTAATACTAAAGTATCTCCTTCATTTAAATAATTAATTATATCAGTAAAATGTCTATGTTCTATTTCACCTGTTTTTTTATCTAATACTAATAGTCTTGAAGAATCTCTTTTTTCTAATGGTGTTTGAGCAATTAATTCTTCTGGTAAGTTGTAATTAAAATCTTCTACTTTCATAAATATTTTCCTGCTTCCTCTATTAATTTTCTTTCATATTCAAATGTTTCTTTCTTTAAATCATCTATTGGTATATCTCTAATATAAGCTGCTGTTGCTTCTTTAGTGTGTCCTTCTCTAATTCTACTTTCAGCATAGTCTAAAAAAGCACTTTGGTAAGTATAGTCAAAATGTTTTCCAACTACAGCTGATAATAAATCTTTACCTAAGTAATCTACCGCTCCTTCGTAAAATCCCGGTGGTTCAACTATTGAAAAACGAGACAAAACAATTAATTCATCTATTGTTAAATCTTTGATTTCTTCTTCGTGATTTGCTATATAGATTGTACCTGCTAAAATAGTGGGAAGTTTGTGAAAGATATTTCCACGTGCCGCACCCGAAAAACTTAATTTTCTATCTACTTGTTTAACAAATTTCAATAAATATTTCTTTTGTTCTTCTGTCATTTTTGCATGCGAAAGAATGGATTCTTGCAATGATGCATCGTCCATATAATTAGCATGTGGATAGTCTAATAACATTTTGAAAATTGTATTACTTAAATCTTCAAATGTTTCAACATGATCAAATGCTTTAGTTGGTGTTCTTCCCATTTTATCATCCCTTTAATTCTTTGGTATACCTAATACTTCATAAGCTTTATCTGTAACGATTCTTCCTCTGGCCGTTCTTTTTAATAATCCCATTTGTAGTAAATATGGTTCATAGACATCTTCTATTGTTGTTACTTCTTCTCCAATAGATGAAGCTATTGCTTCTACACCTACTGGTCCACCATTAAATTTATTAATAATCGCTAATAATAAATCATGGTCTGTGTTGTCTAAACCAATATTATCTACTTTTAGTCTTTTTAGGGCTTCTTCAGTAATGGTGATGTCTATTATACCATTTCCTTTTACTTGTGCAAAGTCCCTAACTCTTTTAAATAGTCTATTGGCAATTCTTGGTGTACCTCTACTACGTTTAGCAAGTTCTACAGCAGCATCCTCTTCTATTTCTACATCTAAAACTCTGGCTGTTCTTTTAATAATATCTCTTAATTCTTCAATTGTATAAAATTGTAGTTTTGATGTAATTCCAAAACGATCTCTTAGTGGCGAAGATAAGTCTCCTGCTCTTGTTGTTGCTCCTACCAAAGTAAATGGAGGTAAGTCTATTTTTATATTTCTACTATTACCTTCACTTCCAACTATTATATCTAATGAGAAATCTTCCATAGCTGGATAAAGAATTTCTTCAATATATCTTGGCATACGATGTATTTCATCAATAAATAATACATCACCAGGTTCAAGTGATGAAAGAATTGCTGCTAAATCTCCTGATTTTTCAATACTTGGACCACTTGCTGTTTTAATATGAGTACCTAGTTCATTTGCAATTATAAAAGCTAGTGTTGTTTTTCCTAGTCCGGGAGGACCATATAATAACACGTGATCTAGGGGTTCATTACGCATTTTAGCTGCCTCTACGAATACTTTTATATTTTCTTTTACGTCTGTTTGACCAACATATTCTTCTATTGATTCTGGTCTTATAGTGTTATCCATTACATTGTCATCTAATAGATTATAATTTGTTATAACGCTTTCATTATTCATAGGGAAGCCTCCTTTATTATCTTAATAATAGTTTTAATGCATCTTTTACTTGTTCTTCTATCGGCAATGAAGTATTTACTTTAGCAAGTACAGGTTTAAGTTCTTTTTCTTTATATCCTAAACCAATTAATACCTCTTTAAGTTCATTTTCTGTAGTAACTTCATCTTCTGAAATTCCAACTCCAATAAACTCTAGTTTTCCTTTTAAATCTAATACTATTTGTTTAGCTAACTTATCTCCAATTTTAGGGAATTTTTTTAAATATAAAACATTTTCTCTTTCAATAGCATCCATAATTCCATTGATTGATCCTACAGCTAAAATTGGTAGAGCCATTTTACAACCTAGCCCTTTAACACTAATTAGTTTTAAGAATAAATCTTTTTCTTCATTAGTTTTGAATCCATATAAGCTATTTTCATCTTCTGCTACTTTTTGATAGATAAAAACTTTATATTCTTGCCCAACTTCAAATGAGTAAGGATTTGAAACATATATTAAATATCCTACTCCATTATTATCTAAAACAATTGCATTGTTTTTTAAACATGTAATTGTACCTTTTATGTAATCGTACATTTATTATCACTCCATATTCATTATATCTTAATTATTTTATACTTTCAAACTATAATTAATTATATAGTACGAACACTTGTTTGTCAAACTATTAACTTGTTTTAATTTGGATATTTAATGTTTTTTATTTATTTGCTACAATGAAGATGGTGATAATATGATAAAGTGTCCTAATTGTACGGCAGAATTAGAATTCGATAGCAAAGATCAATTAGTAAAATGTGATTATTGTGGATCAGAATTCAATCCAAAAGACTTAAAAGTGGAAGTCAAAAAAAGCAAAAAACAAGAAACTTATGAAGGGATGAGTTATAGTTGTTCTCAATGTGGTGCATCATTACTTACTTTTGATGAAACAGCAATTACTTTCTGTAGTTACTGCGGTTCTCAAGCAATGATTGAAGAGAAAATGATTAAAAGAAATAAACCTGAATTTATTATTCCTTTTAAGAAAACAAAAGAACAATGTATAGATGCATATAAGAAAAAACTTGCTAGTTCGTTCTTTACTCCAAAACATATGAAAGATGATATTGTGGTTAGTAAGTTTAGAGGTATTTATATTCCTTATTGTATTTATAAATTATCTTGTCATGGAGATGTAACTAATAAAGGTAAAAAGTATTCTCATAGAAGTGGTGATTATGTTTATTACAATAATTACAATATCTATGCAAGAGTTGATGCTGATTATGATGGAATTTCATACGATATGATTTCTAATGTTTATGATAGATTTAGTCATGCGATTCCACATAATGTAAGTGAAGCTGAAGAGTTCAATGTTAATTATTTAGCTGGATATTATGCAGATACATCTGATGTAAGTGATCATATATATGAAGACAACGCTAAAGCTATTGCAGAAGAAGATTCGACAAGACATCTTAGTAAAGTTAGAGAGTTTTCAAAATATGGTTGTAGTAATCCAAAAGCTAAATTTGAAGTTAGTGAAAAGAAAATTGGAATGTTTCCTTTATACTTCTTAGCAATAAGAGATAAAACTAATACTTATGTTAATTATGCAGTTGTTAATGGTCAAACAGGAGAAGTAGTTGTCGATTTACCAGTAGACTTTATGAAATATATACTTGCTTCCCTACTGATTACAATTCCGATATTCTTAATTATTAATGGATTTTTAGTATTAGTTCCTAAAACAATATGTATTTTATCAATGGTTGCAGCTGCAATAAGTTTAATTATTTCATTTGTACAAGCAAAAAAAATACATGCTCGCGAACATCACTTAGATGATGAAGGATATTTAGATAAGAATGGTAAAAACAAAGTTAAGAAAAAGAATTATTTCTTTTATTTAATTAAACAAATAATTGGTATTGTTCTTGGAGGATTTGTTCTATTTATGAACTTTGTTGCTGATGCTTATTATTATGGAGCAGCTTCAATTATATTCTTCTTAGTTATCTTATCATTTTATGATTTAGTTAAAGAACATAATTTACTGGTATCTAATAAATTACCTCAATTAGAAAAACGAGGAGGTAGCGAAAATGAATAAGAATTTATTTAAAGTATTATTATTTTTTATAATTATGTTATTTGGTTTTGTTAATGTTAATGCATTATCTTTAGAACCAGAACATAATAAAACATCTAGATATAAAGTGGTTATTGAAGATGATGCTGAATTATTAGATGAGGATGAGTTAGCAAATCTTATGGAAGAAATGATTCCACTTACAGAATATGGTCATATAGCTTTTAAAACTATATCTGATAATTATACTTATACATCAAGTTTTGCTAGTAACTATTATCATGAAAAATTTGGTACTGATAGTGGTACATTATTCTTAATTGATATGGATAATAGAATGATTTATATTTTCTCTGATGGAGAAAATTATAAATTTATTACTAATAATAAAGCTGACATAATTACTGATAATGTTTATACTTATGCATCTGATGAAAGATATTATGAATGTGCTAGTGTGGCATTTGAACAAATATATACAATTTTACAAGGTGGTAAGATTGCTGAACCAATGAGACATATTAGTAATGTATTTATTGCTGTTACGCTTGGATTCTTTACTACATTTATTTATGTACTTATTAGTTCCGGTATTAGAAAAGCATCTAATAGAGAAATTTTAAAAGGATGTACAGTTTCATTTAATGTATCTGATGCCTATGGAGTAAAAACTGGTCAATCTAGAGTTTACTCTCCTCAAAGTTCTGGAGGTTCTTCCGGAGGCGGAGGCGGCGGAGGTGGCGGAGGCTCTTCCGGTGGTGGCGGAGGTCACAGTTTCTAGAAAACAAAAAAG
Source organism: Bacilli bacterium (assembly GCA_017622175.1). Taxonomy (GTDB): domain Bacteria; phylum Bacillota_I; class Bacilli_A; order RF39; family UBA660; genus JAEDES01. The sequence continues at coordinate 5,435 of JAGARQ010000028.1, forward strand.
TCATAACGAATTGTTATGGCTTTTATTTTTTTAATTTTCTTTTTATAAAATTTTTTGCTTGCTCAAAACGACTTTTAATATTAGGTAATAAACTTGAAGATAATATTGCAAATAGTATACTTGCAGTAAAGAATTTAAGTAATAAGACTGCTCTTATCGCAAATATCAATACTACTACATATAGTATTGATAATGGAATTACTATAATAATATTTAAAATATTATTTATATTTCCCTTTGTATGATAATTTACTTCTTTTTTCTTTAAAAGAAGTTCTGCTTTTTCTTTAAAGATATTATATTTTTCGTCTATTTCTTCAATCGTTTTACATGGAGATGTTGATTTATATTCATCACCTCTCATGATGATATTACCTTCTTCTGTGATTGATGCATCTATTTTGGCAAAGTTTTCTAATGGTAGTTCTACTGAAAATGTTTCTCCTAGCATTTTTAATAATTTATTACGACACTTGTTTGAAACAAAGTTTGCTTCATTAATAAATGCTTTTAGTTCATTGTTCATTTTTCTTAAATCTGCCATTTTATACCTCTTAATCTTCTTTTAAATTATAGTATACATCTTGTACATCATCTAAGTCTTCTAATGTTTCTACTAAGTTATGTACTTTTTCACTAGCTTCTTCATCTAGTTCTACTTCCATATTTGGAATGTATGTTAATTCACATTCTAAGAATTCTTTTACGTTTGCATTTTCTAATGCTTCTTTTACTGCAGTAAATGTATCTTGTGCAGTAGTAATAATGTATGTGTTGTCTACTGGTTCAAAATCTAATGCTCCAGCATCTAATGCTGTCATCATCATTTCTTCTTCATCATATTCTCCTGGAATAACGATTGAACCACGACGTTCAAACATATAACTTACTGAACCATCTGTTCCTAAGTTACCTCCTGCTTTTGTAAATGAACTTCTTACTTGAGATGCTGTTCTATTTCTATTATCAGTTAAGCAATCTACCATGAAAGCAACTCCATTTGGTCCATATCCTTCATAACGAACATTTTCGTAATTTGCACCATCTGTTGTTCCTGTAGCTTTTTCAATTGCCTTTTGAATATTATCCTTTGGCATATTTTGTGCTTTAGCTTTATCAACAGCTAATCTTAATGCGGCATTAGTCTGTGGATCAGGACTTCCACCTTTAGCAGCAACCATAATTTCTTTGGCAAGTTTTTGGAATACTTTACCACGTGCTGCATCTAATAAACCTTTTTTTCTGTGAATTGTAGCCCATTTTGAATGTCCACTCATATTATACCTCCTCTTTTCTTTTTTATGATATCATACTTTTTTTAATTATAAAAGAAAATTATGCTATAATATATTTTGTAAGTGGTGATTATATGTATATAAAAATGAAAAATAAAAAAGTTAAATTAGTTGAAGCTAATACTTTTTGGGAAAGATTAAAAGGTCTTAAATTTGTACTTGGACCATTAGAGTATGGAGTTAGATTTCCTAAAAAGAAGTCAAGTAATACTAATTTTTTATTTGAAAGAATTGATGTTATATTAACTGATAAAGATGATAAAATTTTATATTTGATTGAGAATCTTGGAACCGAAAAGAAAGTTAGAAGAAAAAAAGATGTATATAATACATATTTTGTTCCTAGAGGAACTGTTAAAGATTTAAAAGTTGGTGATACTTTAAATCTTGTTGTTGAAAAAGAAGATAAGTTACGTAGAGAAGAACTTGAAGAAAGAAAAAACAAACATAAAAAGAAAAAGGAAACAAAGTAATTTGTTTCCTTTTTTATGATAGTTCTTTATACATAATTGTTTTTTCTACAACACGTCTTACATCATTTTCATTAAATGGTTTACCCAACATATCTACTATTGGATATTTATAGGCTTTATCAATTGTTTCTTTTGATGAATCTCCTGAAATAATTGATACTGGGATTTTTTCAAAGTAATCTTTTTCTTCCATGTATTGAAGTACTGCGAATCCGTCTACTTTTGGCATGTTTAAATCTAATAGTATGGCAATTATGTTTTCATTATCTTTATTAGCTTCTAAGATATCAATTGCTTCTTGTCCGTTCTTTGCAGTTCCTACTCCATATTTGCCATCAAAGATTCTCTTTGTAAAGTTTCTAATAATATTTGAATCATCTACAACAAGAATAGTTTTTTCTTGGTATGATGTTTCATCTTTTTCTTTTTCAAGATGTTTTGGTTCTTCTTTTTTAGTTTCTGGAGTATCTGATAAGTATTCTTTTACTATTGCGATTGTATCATTTACTGCATATACTAAATTATTAAAGTTTTCATATATATAATAAAGATCTCCTGCTTTACTTTTTAATTCATGCTCGTAAGCAATATCAGCTAATTTAGTAAAGCCAAAATATTTAGCATCACTTTTTAAAGAGTGTACATAGATTGCATAATTAGCTAAATCTTTTGTAGCCATGTAATCTTTTAGTTTATTAGCTTTACTTGCGGTACCAACAATAAAGTCTCCTACTGTATCATTATAGGTTTCAATGTTACCAAATAAGTCTAAACTTTTTTGTAAATCTACTCCTTTTGAAATTAAAAATTCTGGACTTTTCATCTTACTCCACCTCGTATTATTCTATTCTAAATTAATTATAACATACTTTTCTATGTACAAACAAAAAAATCTTAAAAATTAAGATTTTCTTTTTTTATTATATATAATTGGGTATGGATTGTCGTATCTTTCCATTGATGCTTCCCCTAAAGTTCCTAGATTACTTTTTTCTATTCCTCTTGAAGCAACATATTTTATAAAACCAATCCATTCATCATCTTCTTCTAACCAACCATACTCTTCTCTCATGCCACCTTCGCATAAAGCAACCATAAAGTCTACTTTATTTTGACATGCAACATCTACTAATAATCCTGTTGCATCACATGGCATAAATCCAATAATCATTTGAGCACTACCTATTGGTGTAGTTCTTTCGAATTTTTCTTTTTTTAGAATTAAATTATCTGGATGGTCGATATCCATCATCAAACGAGGGTCATATACAGTAATTGTTCCTGACTTTTGACGTAAGGCTATTTTTTTAGCAAGAGATGGGTTAATACCTCCACCTATTTCTATGATATCTCTATTTATATCAAAGTTTTCTTCTAATAATTTTAGAAAGCCTTCATACATATTTTGATTAATGTCAGTCATTCCTGCTTCATCATATACTTGTCTTAATAAATCTGAAACAAATGGTCTATCCATACCCCATTCACAATTTTTCTTAATATAATCTAGTTCTCTTTCTGTATAACTAGCTTTATGTGCTTCGACAAATTTTAAGGCTCTTCGTATGTATTCTTCTTTTGTGATTTCTGGCATATTAAGATATGCTCCTTTCCTTTGACAAGCACACACATTTCTAATTCTTTTTATTTTGTTTTGGCTTATCAGCTGTTTTTTGCTCTTTAAACTTAGAGTTTTCTTCTATTTTTGATAATAAATTTTGAATTTGGATTTTATATTGACAAGGTTCTTCTGATGCTTCATATAAAGCAAACATATCTTTCATACCATTAAATTCTTGTTCATTATCAAATTGATAATTAGGTTCTGTTCTTTGAACTTGCCAAATATAAAATGGCACACTCATTGATTTACAAATCAATTCTCTTTTTATTCTTCTATCTTCTTCTGTTTTACCCAAAACGTATGTACCTGTTAGTTGACGCATTCTTAATGTTGCATACATATCATAACTTTCAGGTTTTTGAATAAATGGATGAGTTGGAAATTCTCTTAATGTTTCCATTGTACATAATCCTAAGAAACAGTTAGCAAGGTCTGGATGTAGATATGGTAAATCTGCAACTCTTGCGCTTCTTGGCCAATTTTTTTCTAACATCATGTCACCAGTTTCTTCATTTATTTCTGGCCATCCTTGTTCATTATAGTAGGCAACTAATTCAGCTACCACTTCTGCATATTGAACATTACAATCCATTATTTCGTATACGTTTGGATCTGTTACTTGAGGATTATTTTTAATCCAAGTATTTATTCCATTAATTCTATTTGATAAATTTGCTATTCTTTCTTCAATTTGTTCTAATGTCATATTCAACTTCCCCCTAAATATTAGTCTTTATAGTCGAAGTAGAAATCTAAGATTCTAACTTGATCTCCCTCTTCAGCACCAAGTTCTTGTAGTTTATCATCAATTCCCATTCTACGTAATTTTTTAGAGAAACGATAAACAGCTTCTTCACTTGAGAATTTTGTCATCTTAAAGATTCTTTCTACTTCTTTTCCTTCAATTACCCAAACACCATCATCTTCTCTTCTAATAGTAAATGGTTCTTCTTTTTTGAATTTATAAAGTACATGGCTTTCAATTTGACTTTCATCGTATAATGGATTAGCTGGAATTTCGTCTAATAAATCTGCTAATCTATTTACTACTTTATCTAACCCTTGATTTGTTGCGGCAGAAATTTCATATATTTCTACATCTACTTTTTTCTTAAATTCTTCTAAATTTTCTTTTGCTCCTGGAATATCCATTTTATTAGCAATTATGATTTGTGGTTTTTCGATTAATTTTTCATTAAATTCTTTTAATTCTTTATTTATAAGAATGTAATCTTCGTATGGATCACGCATTTCACTACCACTCATATCAATTACGTGAGCAATTACTCTTGTTCTTTCAATATGACGTAGGAATTTATCTCCTAGACCTTCACCATGAGATGCTCCTTCTATTAAACCAGGAAGGTCAGCTACTACGTAACTTCTTCCTTCACTAGCACGAACTACTCCTAAATTTGGAGTTAATGTTGTGAAGTGATATGCAGCTATTTTTGGTTTTGATCTAGAAATCATTGAGATGATTGTTGATTTACCAACACTTGGTAAACCTACTAATCCTACATCAGCTAACATTTTAACTTCTACTTTTAATGTTTTCTTTTCTCCTTCTTCTCCTTTTTCAGAGTAATCTGGAGCTGTATTAGTTTGTGTTTTGAAAGCAGTATTTCCTCTACCTCCACGTCCACCTTTTGCAATTACTTCTTGTTGGTCTTTTTTTGATAAATCTGCGATGATAAATCCTGTATCTAAATCAGTTACTACTGTTCCTTGTGGTACTTTTACAATTAGATTTTCTGCTCCAGCACCATGTTGATTTTTACCACGACCATTTTCACCTTTTTGACCTTTAATTGTTTTTTGATAACGTAAATCTAATAATGTATGTAATCCTTCATCTACTTTAAAGATGATATCTGCTCCACGTCCACCATTACCACCGTATGGTCCTCCCATTTCGATGTATTTTTCACGACGAAAGGCAGTACATCCGTCTCCACCGTCTCCAGCTTCAACTTTAATTTCAACCTCATCTACGAACATTATTTTCATCCCCTTTCAAAGTGATTTTAGTATAGCAAAAAACTTATTTTTTGTCTATATAATCACTTTCTATTATTGGTTAAAAAAAGAGCCTTAATGGCTCTTTACTTCTATTATTCTCCTACTGGATATACTGAAGCTTGTTTCTTAGTTCTTCCTAAGTGTTCAAACTTAACGATTCCATCAACTGTAGAATATAGAGTATCATCATTTCCACGACGAACGTTAGTTCCTGGGAAAATCTTTGTTCCACGTTGACGATATATAATAGAACCAGCTGTTATAAATTCACCGTCAGCTGCTTTAGCTCCAAGTCTACGTCCTGCAGAATCACGACCATTAGATGTTGATCCTTGCCCTTTATGGTGAGCAAATAATTGAATATCTAATAATAAATGTTTCATAATTCTCCTCCTTACTTTACTTCAATATTTGTTGGATATTGTTGTTCCAACTCTTTTAAAAGATTAACCATGTTTCCAAGAAGTTTTTGAGTTATCTCATCAGTAGAGATATTCTCAATTATAAGACCTTCCTTATTAACTTGGTAACTTAGACTACCTTCATCTAAAGTTAAGATTCCATTTATTGTTGTTGTTGCAATACTGCTAGCAGCACTACATACTATATCTTTTCCATAATCATCATACATTGCATGACCAAGAATTGATATTTTTTTATAATTGGAATTTTCTTTAACGATTTTAACTTTAATCATAATTAACCATTAATTTTAGTAATTTTGATTTTTGTATAAGGTTGTCTATGTCCTTGAGTCTTACGGTTAGATCTATCTTTACTCTTATATTTGAAAACTCTAATTTTCTTTTGTTTACCGTTTTTGATTACTTCACCTTCAACAGTAACATTAGTAAGATAAGGACTTCCTACTTTACTATCAAGCATTAATACTTGATCGAAGCTAACTTTGTCACCAGCTTCTGCATTTAGTTTTTCAACAAAAATTTCAGAACCTTCAGTAACATAATATTGCTTTCCACCAACTTTAACTACAGCGTTCATTAAATATACCTCCTTTTTTAAACTTAAGACTCGCTCTCGAGGTACGGTTTTTCCGTTTTTACCTGTTCAATGCGGTTTGAGCATGAGGCGTCAAACAGTTAGATTATAGCACGTATGCTCTTATTTGTCAAACATTTAACTCCTATTTATTAACGAAAAAAAGTCCGGTGTGTGACATGACAGACTTCTTTTCTATTCTTAAGATACTTGGATTTATTTTATTATTTTTGTTTAGCTGCTTTTGTTGTTTTTTGTGGAGCAAGTGCAGCTACTACTTTTAAGACTTCTTCATCTGTTAAAATTGAATCTTTTAATACTCCATATATTAATCTATCAGTTGGTTTTCCTGTTGCTAGGACATGTGATAGTGTTCTATGTACTTTATTTTTAGATATAAGCACACCATTGAAACTATATGTTCTATCTGTTTCAGAAAAACTTGATAATCTTTGTACATCTGGTACTTTTTTCTTTGGTTCAGTAACTTCTACTACATTACTTGGCAAATGATACTGAGCTGCATTATAAATATAGTTTGGTATTTCAGTATCAGGTACATAGAATTTAGGTGAAGTTAACACTTCTATTAACTCTTCTGTTGAAGATACTGGAATATTTAATACTTTTAATACTCTTAATCTATCAAACTTATCTTTGTAGTTTAATAATTCTAATGATTCTTCTAAGTTCTTTTCATAACCTAGTTCTAATAATGTATCAATTGCAGGTGCTAAATCTTCTTCTTTTAAGAAACTTAAATTCATTCCTGTTTTTATATTTGATACTAAACTATAATCTTCTAAAATTTTAATACTTGATTCTACTTTTTGATGTGGTGTTACTAAGACTTCTTCTGATGCAGTAAAGTAATGTGGATTTAATTTCTTTTTAGTAATTAAACTTAAGTTTCTCATAAAGTCTTCATATTCTTTAGAAGATGGGTTAAATAACCCATGGTGATTAGATAGTAGGTTCGTTGTAATAATATTTTTTTCATATAAGCCATTTAAATTATTAATTGTTTCTAAATCACTGTTTTGAATTATTATTAATAATTCTTCTGGTGATGCTATTTTTAATTTTGATAGAATTGCTAACATTTGAGATAATTCATCAATAGAATTTCCCATTACAGTTCCAACTTCGTAATCTTCTGGAGATATTCCATATTTAGCAAGTAGTACTTGATAATGTGATGCATCATTTGCAGATAATTCTTGGTATTCTGCAGATAACTTTGTATATATTTCGTGATTGTGTTTATATACTAACTTTAATATTGCTAAACGGATTTCATCACTAGGAACTTTTTTTAGTAAAGTTTCAATGTTTCTTACTTCTCCTTCGGAAATTGCTTTATATAAATTAGTTTCTAATTGTTCATAAATTAATTTACTTTTTGATAGATATCTTCTTCTGTTTTTTTGTTCTTGTTCTAGATGTTGATATTCATTTCTGGCGTTTGTAATTGGTTTTAATAAATTGGAAACATTATAATCACCATGAATTAGTTCGGTTACCCATTTATCTTGAACTTTTCCTTTTATTTTTGCACCTTCTTCTTCAGAAATTTCTTGAATCATTTGATAGTGCATTTCTTTATCTTCTTTTATTTCTCTTAATGTTGCTACTGTTGATAATGCCAAAACGAAACCATGACTATGTTCTAAAAATAGGTCTATAAAATCAAGAAATGCTTCTGGAGTTGTATCCATTGTATCAGCTAAATGATGAAGCATTATTGCTAGTTGCCCTTCTTTTGTAAAGATTGATGAAAAACTTATTCCACCATTTTTAGTTAAAGTCTTTCTTACTGATGCATACATTTCTTTATTACCAGATAAACTATCAATTAGTTTTACTAATTCTCCAATTGTTTCTATATTTAGGTTTTCAAAGATATCTCTGTTTGCATAAACTACTCTTTTTGCATCTTCTACCGAAAGAGCTGGCTCATTATTTAAAATAATTGCTACTGCTAAATCAGAATGGTTTGCTTTTATTGCTTCATTTAATGTTGAGCAACCATTTTTTGTAAAGATTTCTCTATAAAACTCTAGTCTTTCATTTTCTTCTAATAGTTCTTGGTCAATTAGATTTTTCTCTTTATTAATCATTCTTAAAATATTTATCATTATTCATCACCAACTTTCTTTTTTACTACTGGTGTTTTTGATGATGGGGATAATTTATTGAATAATTCTTGTTCATAAGTTGCTTGTAGAGCCATAAATTCTTCATTATCTAGATTAGCTCGTAAACTTGATTCCATATTTAAAAACTCTGAATATTTTCTAACTACTGATGCACGATATGCCTTATCGTTATCTGATTTTTTAATAAATGAACTTATAACAGCATATGAATCTCTATTTAATCTTACAAATATTACTCTGACTTTAAAATCTTTTACTTCACATAGACCAGCTAATTCGTTATTTCCTGTAAATCGTTGGGCATTTTTAAATGTTCCATCTTTAATTGATTGGAATAGTCCTAAGAACCTTTCATAATATTCTGAAGGCATAGAATCTATTTCTTCTAAGATTCTTATATCTCCACCTTGAGTTGGAACAAAGATTAATTTATTTTCAGTTTTTTCTTCTCCTAGTTCTTCTTCTTTTTGTGGAGCTAAAGCTTTATTAATTAACTCAATCTTTTTTAATTCAAGACTATATTCACTTTGGAAGACAGATATATCTTCTGTTGTTAATCCTTCTTCTCCAAGTAAATCTTTTATTTCTTTTAATGTTCTTAAAGATTCTAATTTTAAACGATTTAAGATTCTTTCGTACTGATAGTGCTTTCTTGATGGAATAGATTTTTCAAAATCTTCATCAATACTTGCAAGTTTTAATTCTTTTATTTGTGATAAGTAATAATCTACTTCATTTTCAAAGTCTTCATCAATTTCTGGTTTTAATACTTTTTCTTCTGAAATTGGTTGCTCTACAATTATTGGTTTTTTTGTTTTCTTTGCTGATTCTGCAACACGTCTTAATTTTTCGATTTCACTTCTCATTAAACGGGATGTTCTAACGTTACAGTCGATTGCTGCTTTTATTTGAT
>JAGARQ010000029.1 GCA_017622175.1 Bacilli bacterium
ATACATCTTCTTAGTTGGTTTTACTTCTTGTCCATCCTTTATTTCTGTGTTGTTTGGGAAGATACAATAACTTGTTATCATTACTTCCTTTTTACCATTTTTTAGTAATACTACTGTTCCAATTGGTAAGAACTTTTCAGGCATTTTATTTTCTTCCATCTTCTTTTCCTCCTATTTTATTCTTTTATTTATTGCATACTAGCTAATTCGCTACTATTTACTGCTTCATAACTTGTTTCAGAATCTACTTCTTCATCGCCTTCTTGATAAGCTATTTCATCAGCTGGGCTTAAATAATCACTATCTTCGCTCATAGCTTCTTCATAATCTATATTAAGTGAGTCTTCTTCTTCCCACTCATCTGCTTCAAATTCTTCATCTGATGCATTTTCTTCTTTCTTATCAAGGAATGCTTTTGTTCCAAGTCCTGCTACTGTTGCAGCACCTAATCCTGCAATCACTGGAATAATACTCTTCTTACCAGTTGTTGTAGTTGTTGTTGTAATTGGTGCAGCTGATGTTGGAATATCTGTATATTGATTTCCACCAACGATTTCTGAGAATGATCCTCCCATTTCTTCTGTTTCTGGAATATCAAATTCTCCTTCTGTTCCTTCACCTGTATAACCTTCTTCTGTGTATCCTCCACCACCACTTGTTGGTGTGTATGTTGGATTGTATGAAGTTGATGTGTATGTTGGTGTTGGTTGATATTGTGTTGATGTTGGTGTTGGTGTTGCACCAGTTGTTGTCGGAGTTGCTGTTGCAGTTGTTGTTGTTGGCATTGGTGTTGTTCCAGTTGGTGATGGTGTTGGTGTATATGTTCCACCTCCGCCACCTGTTGGTCTTGGTGTAGTTGAACTTGGAGTTGGTGTTGTACTTGATGGAGTTGGAGTTGTTGAGCTTGGAGTTGGTGTTGTAGCCGTAGGTGTTGGATTTGTTGTTGTTGGGAATGGTGTTTGTGTCAATGTTGGTTGTGGTCTAACTGTGATTGTTCCAACTTCCTCTTGTTCTCTAACTTTTGAATTAATTACATCTTCATCAACTTGGTCTAAAGCAAAAACTGTTCCTACGGTAGCATATGCTGCACCAGGATGAGCTTTTACTGTATTTGTAACTGCTGTTGTTAATCCGTTAACTAATTTATTATCAATTAATTTACTACTCTTTACTGAATTCCAAATCTTACCAGCTTTTGTTGATACCGCATTTGTTACATTAGTAACTCCAGGTATTTTTTGAATTGCTTGTCCAGCTTTTTGTCCAGCATTTACTACAAAGTCATCTGCAGCATTGATTGCTCCACCGACTTTTGTATCTGCAAATTTACCAGCTTTTGTAAATACTTTTTCACTTGTTGTTAATCCTTGTCCAGGGTTTGTTCCGTCTGTAATTCGAGGTGTTTCAGCTTTTGTTACTGCAACATCACGAATCTTATTCATGGCATAAACCATAGCGGCATTTTTTGTACCCTGCCATACACCTTGTCCAAAGGCTTTATTAAATACGTCTCCAGCTTTTAAGTTTGGATCGTTCATTAATGCTTTATTAATTCCAGCTTCTGTTCCACTACCAATTCCGCCTAGTCCAGCGGCAATCATTTCTACTGTAGTTCCTACTCCTGTCATACTTAGAGCGATATATGGAGCGGCAGTTCCGAATCCCTTAAATATATTAGCGGCTGTAGAATGTTCACTGAAGTAACTATATTTTGATACACCTGATAGGAATCCTTCATCATATTGATCTTGGAACCAATCTCCTACGTGGTCTTTTGCTACATATTCAGCTACTGAGTTTTTGAAATCACTATTAAAGATTCCTCCTACGAAACCTACAATAGAAACTGCTCCATCTGTTATATTTTCAATACCAGATGCAAGACCTTCTACAACTTTTGAAAAAGCCATTCCAATACTTGAGAACAACTTTTTATACCAAGGTGCATTTTCATAATCTTCGATAACTTGTGCTTTTGATTGAATTGTCTTAATGTCTTCTTCAATTACATCTTCAGCCATTTCTTGAAGTTTAAGTAATTTTGAACAATCTACATCAATTGCTCTAGCTCCGTTTGCGTTTGTAATTGTATTAATACCAGCTTGAATTTCTGCTGTTACATTTGCTAGTGATTTTATGGCGTCATTTAATTCAGAAATTGCATTTGATACTACGCTTGAATTATATGTATATCTTCCCATTTTATCCTCCTCAATTACGGTGTTGTTGTTCCACCATTATTATTTGCTGCTTGTTGTGCTGCTTGTTGAGCTTTGTAGTCTGCCAATTCAGCTTGTTCTTCAGCATAAACTTGAAGAGCTACATTTTTCACTTGTAAAGTGAAATTTTCAATAGCAATCTTAATACTTTGAATGTATTCAGCATCAGCATCTAATTGAGGTTGCATAGTAGTTTTGTCAACCGATAATGCTTTTTCATCTAACATATCACTTGCATTAAAAACTTTTTTTGCACACTCTTCAAAATATTGAGCAGCCGCCTCAATTTGTGTACACCCGTTTGTAATTGTTGTGATGTCAATTAATTGTGATTCACTTGTAATATTGTACTTCGCCATTCTATCACCTTTCCCTTTTATTATGTTAATGCATAGTAAATAGAGAAATGAATCTTTCTCTACTTACTATACATTGCATAAAGCAATGTATTCTTTTATTAGTTTTCGTTACTATATTTAAGTGCTTGGTCAACTGCCATTCTTAGGTTAGTTGCACTTAATTTCATATCAGCCATAGCTGCTGGAACGTCTGCTGAGTAATATGTTTCCCAGTTATTTCTAACTTCGTCAGACCAAGTTGTTTGAACTCCGTCTGGAATATTTCTCTTAATTGCAGCATCTAATGTTTCAAGGTTACTTTCCATATTAGATACGATGTTATCGATTTGAGTAGCATCGTCTGTAGCTGCACCTGGAGTAATTGTAATATTCATACCGTATTTCCTACCTTTCTTTTTAATAATTTAAAATAAGATTCTACTTCATTCCTGATTGTAAATCACTGATCATGCTACCGAATTTTTGAGATTGAATTCCCATATATTCTTGAGCTTCATCAATAGTACTTGCTAATCTCTTGAATGTGTCTTCTTTAGCATTGTATTTTGCTAATAAATCGTTTGCTGGATCTCCTTGGATATCTCCACTAGTAATTTCTTGGATTAAAGCTGTTAATCTAGCTAAATCACTCTTGTAATCTTCACCAGCAGTTGCTAATGCATCTCTTAAATCTGCTAGAGCTGCTTCATCAACATGAATAGTTCCTCCTGCCATGTCTTTCACCTCCTATAGTATCTTAAGAATATCGTTATTCGCATTACCGAACCCATATCCTTATGTATTCATTGTATATTTTTTTTTTAATAAGTGCAAGCATTTTAAATATTTTTATACATTTTTTTACATTGTTCATATTTTTGTTTAATTAAGCATATTTTTATATAGTTAAACACAAAATGTTTGAAATTGAATATTTTATATTAGGAATAGATAATGAGGTGATACTGTGAAAACAAATATTTGTATTAGAAATTTATTAAAGTTCATTTGGGTCTTGCAAAGAAATTCGTGTGAAACAGCTGATAGTACAGATAATTGTTCAAAATGCTTCTTAGGCCCTTCTATTTCATTTGGCCCTTATAATACTCGAGTTATTACTTTGTATACTAAAAATGGGCAGTTATTTGAATTCCCTTTCTATGTTAATGGTGAAACAAATATGAGTAGTTATTTTAGAATTCAAGATATCGACGATGAATGCTGTACTTTGTTGATTTTAAATAATGTAAATGGTCAATTTTTATCGACTGGTCAAACAATAAAAGTAAGACTTGTCTGTATTGGGGCTGTAAAATGTATTAATGATATTAATATAATTTTATGAAAGGAGGCGTAAATATGTGTTGTGAAGAAAACAATAATGAGTGTGGTTGTATACAAGAAGTTTTAAAAAGAATATTAATACTTCAAAGAAAAGATTATGATACAGATACTTTTTCTGGATGTAACAAACCTTTTTTAGGTCCTATTAACACTCCTATTTGTTATAATACTAGACCAATCCAATTATTTAATTGTGCAACTGGTACACCATGGACATTTCCTTATACTTTAAGCGGAGTAACATCTGAATCAAATGTCTTTAGAATCGAAGCATTAGATGACTGTTGTTGTACTTTAAGAGTTCTTGCTGTTGGAGATGATGGACAATATGTTTCTACTAGTGATTATGCAACAGTTGATTTAAATTGTGTTGGTGCAATAAAATGTCTTCCAGATGTTTCAATCGATTTATGCTAAAAAAGAACTAGATTAGTTCTTTTTTCTTGTAATTGATAATATTTCGGCTATTGGTATTATTTCATTATCTAAAGTAATAATAGCTTTTTCTGTTTTTCCAATTAAACTGGTTGTTTTTTCTTCTTTTTTTGTTTTTATGGTAAGCAGAACATTAAACGGATATCCTAAACCAGAAAAAATATCATTAATTATATTTAAGTTATTATCTTTATATTCTTCATTGTTTAATTCAACAATACATTTAGTCTTATTATTTACTTTTATTTGCAGATTATCTTCTTTATATATTTTAGGTAACTTTTTCATATTCATTCTCCTTTAATATATATTATGTTATTTTCATATATTTTGGACAAAAATCCATAATATAAATAGGTGATTTTATGAAAGAAAGAGTTAATTATAATGTTTTTTACTTTATATTTTTGTTTTTTGTTATGAGTTTTATTTCTATATATAGTACTTTAGTTTATTCTTCCCCTAGTTTAGGTAATCTTGCTTTAAAACAATGTCTTTGGTTTGGAATTGGTATTTTTATAGTTTTTATTGTTGTTAAATTTAAAAATATGTTTCTATTTAATAATGCTGAAGTAATTTATAGTGTCATTTTATTTTCGTTACTATTATTATTAATTGTTGGCGTACCTATTAACAATAGTAAATGCTGGTTTATAATTCCAGGTGTTGGAAGCATTCAACCAAGTGAATTTATGAAAATTGCAATTATGATTTTACTTGGAAAAGTTATTTACAGTTATAGAGCAAAATCTTCTCATACTGTAAAAGAAGAATTTATATTAATAGTTAAGTGCTTAATTATTGTTGGTTTACCTTCTGTTTTAACATTTTTACAACCAGATACTGGGGCAGTTATTATCTATCTTGTGATATTTTCTTTTATGATGCTATTTTCTGGAATTAGGCTGAGATGGTTTTTATTTGCCCTACTTTTACTTTTTGTTATAGTTGGAATTTATGGTGGTATTTATTTTTTTAATGAGGAGTTGTTTGTACAGATTTTTGGTACATCTATGTATTATCGCATTGAAAGATTGTTTATGTGGAAAGAAGGCATTGGATTGCAACTTGAAAATGCAATGGCTTCTATTGGTTCTAGTGGACTATTTGGACATGGTTTTAATCAGATTCCTATTTATTTTCCAGAGTCATCTACTGATTTTATATTTGCTGCCTATGCATCGAACTTTGGTATTTTAGGTGTTTTAAGTGCTTTTTTAATTTTCTTTTTGTTTGACTTATATATTTTATTAATAGTAAAAAAGAAAAATAATTCTGTCGATAAATATGTTTTAGTTGGAGTTTTAGGGATGCTAATTTTTCAACAAACTCAAAATATTGGTATGACTGTCGGACTATTTCCAATAACTGGTATTACGCTTCCTTATATTTCTTATGGTGGTTCTAGTTTAATATCTTATATGATTATAGTTGGGATTATTATTAATTCAACACGTGAAAAAAATAAGAAATACATATAAAAAAGACAGAATTTAATTCTGTCTTGTTCCGCAGTTTGAGCAAAAATTACCATTCATTGGTGTGCCACAATTTGGACAGTAACTTGTTTGTTGTTGCAAGTTATTATAGTTTGGATTTGTTATATATCCGGCAGATGCATATTGGGCTTGCTGATTTACATAGCCTTGTTGATTATAGTTTTGTTGGTTTAAATAGCCTTGTTGATTGTAATTTTGTTGTTGATTATATGGAACATTATTATATTGTTGTTGAGCTGGTTGTTGTGGTTGAGGAGTGTTCTTACATTGTGCAGCTAATAATTTTATTTTTTTGATTGCAAATATATACATTGCAATTACAAATATTAGGAAAACTATCAATAATAGATCTATGTTTGAGAACAAACAGAAATCATATATTCCATGAAGAATCGTTGGTACTAAAACACTTAATACTAAATTTTTCTTTTCAAGACTTTTTTTACCTTGAGTTGCATATACTTTTGCTAATGATAAATAGTATCCCATGAACACTGCATCGCAGGCATGTCCAGGTACAGCAAGTAGTGCTCTTGATATTCCTACCACAACACTGTTATTCATAAAAACATATAAGATATTTTCTAAACAAGCAAAACCTAAAGAAACATATACTGAATAAACAATTCCATCATAAACTTCATCATAAGCTTTATGTTTATATGCCCCTGCAAATGTCATTAACCATTTACAGAATTCTTCTATTAAAGCTACACCAATAAAGGCATAAGCCATGGTTTCAAAGAATGTCATATAAGCTGTGTCTTTATCCATAAAAGGGAATATCTTAAAGACTACTTCAGATGCTAGTAATACCAAAAAGCAAGATGCTATTCCCATAAAAAACAATTTGATTAATAATGACCATGGTTCTTTATTTCTATCTTTTAAATATATATAAGTTAAAATTACAACAACTGGTATGATTGCTAAAAAGAATAATATACTAACCATAAATTCACTCCTAGTTCGCTATTTTATATTTTTAGTATATCACGAATGCAATTTTACAAAAGCAGAATTTATTTTTTTAATTTTTATTTGTTGTAAATTTACAGCTATTTAGACAACAAAAAAACTCGGTTACCCGAGTTAATTTCAATATGGTGGAGCATAGCGGGATCGAACCGCTGACCTCCACGGTGCAAACGTGGCGCTCTCCCAGCTGAGCTAATGCCCCATAACTAACGGCTTTAATCGCAGTCAGTAATTAGATTTTAGCATAGTGATTTTGCATTGTCAACGTTTTTTTAAATTTTTTTGATATTTTTTTATGAGATATTCCTTTTCTAGATAGTATTTATTATTATCTTTAATAATATGTGATTTGTTTTTATAAAACGATTTATTATTAGTAATTATTTTACTGTTTTTAAATTTATAATTATTTAGGTATCTTTCTAAAATAAACTTTTCATAAATATAATTAATTTTGTTTTGTTCTGAATATACTTTTATTATTAAAAATATTATCATTACAATAATATTTAGCTTTAGATTTTTAATATTTAAAAATAAAATTATTATAATTACAAGATAACTTATAAAAATGGATATATATAAACTTATTTTATATGAGGTTATTTGTGATATAAACATATGCATTAGTTTACCACCATCTAGTGGGTATATTGGTAATAAATTAAAAATTAAAATTCCATAATGATATAGTTCTATTAGTTGTTCTTCCTTAGGAAGAATAATTATTAAAAGAGTTTTTGCTATTTGTTGAAATATTGGACCTGCTATTAATATTAAAAACTCTTTTTTATATGAAGCGTTTAATGGTAAAAAGAATTTTGATATACCACCTAATGGATATAAGTATATTTTCTTTACTTCTACTTTTAACAATAGTGCCATTAGAAAATGACCTAATTCATGAACGATTATTAATGTCATTATTATAATGAATGGAATAAAAGAAGCCGTTAGTATTGATAACATTGCAAAAATATATAGTAAAGGATTTATTTCTAAATAATTATATATAGTTTTTATAATCTAGAACTTCTCCATCTTTTTGAAAAATCAAGTACATTTTTGTTGTTTTTGCTCTACCAATATATTCTCCTTTTTCAATATAATCATAAAGTTTTATTCCGTCAAAAATTATATTAGAGTAAAATACATCAATTCCATTTTCTTGTTCTATTATTATAGTTGGGCCATATTCTTCCTTCTCTCCAATATATACAACAATTCCATTATTTAAATTTGGTATCATATACCCTTCTTCTACCGTTAGTTCCACTCCATCTTTATATGTTTTTTTCTCTTTATAAATTAAGTTTTCGTTAAAAACAGGCGTTTCTTTATACGTTATTTTATCAAGTGATAATATATTTCCAAAATATTTATTATATACTTCTTTTATTTTAGTAAATTTAACGCTCTTTTCATAGATATTTTGTTTTAGAAATACTTTAGAATTAGGTTCTTTTTTTACTATAATCATTCCAACTAAAAAAATAATTATAGTTATCATAATTTTGCTTATTGTTTTTTTTACTTGTTCTTTTAAAACTAGTTTCTTTTTTATATGTTTTTCTGGCATAGTATTCTCCTTTTTATAATAATATGCCGAGAATTTTTTATTATGCTTTATTTTTAACAATTGGATTTAATAATAATAAATATAATATATTAATAAATAAAGATCTAATAATAAAGTTTATTATGTCAGATATTATAATATTTGTTGTTTTAAACATTAACATAGAAATAGAAATTAATGCAATATATATTGCTATAACAATTATTAAAGAAAAAACATTGGTTATTGTACTCTGATTATAATTTTTATAAAGATATTTTATTATTATACCTACAATTAGGAAAACTATCGCATGAAAAAAAAGTAGGTTTGTGTATAGTAAATCATAAAGGATTCCAGTTATTATTAAAATCATATTATATGTAACATTTCTTTTTTTATATTTAGGATAAATTATGAATAGTGTTGT
The DNA here is from genome assembly GCA_017622175.1 of Bacilli bacterium. Taxonomy (GTDB): domain Bacteria; phylum Bacillota_I; class Bacilli_A; order RF39; family UBA660; genus JAEDES01. The sequence goes on from JAGARQ010000029.1 coordinate 8,802, forward strand.
TAAAAGAAGATGAGGAATCAGATAACTATTTTGAGATATTATTGTTGAGATAGCTCCATCCAAAAACAAGGATATTATTATTAATATATAGGTCAATTTATTTTCTCCTTTAGTATTGTTACATAATTTATTGAATTGAAATCTTGTTCTGTTTTTACATACAATGTTTTACTTAAATCATAATTATCTATCTTTGATGAGATAACTTTTCCAATATATATTCCTCTTGGCATATTACCTAGTCCGCTTGTTAAGACTGAATCATTTTCATGAATTGGAATATTTTTGTCTATGGCTGTAACTTTTAATAAATTATTTTCTTTGTCGTAGCCATTTAGTATCGCATAATAATCTTTTTCGTTAATTCTAATTACTACACTTGTTTTGTAAGTTACGTCATCAGAGGTTAGAAGTTTTACTTCACTGAAGTTTGGAGTAGTTTTTGATATTTTACCAACTAATCCATTACTTGTAATAACAGCTGATTCTGTTTTTATTCCATCGTTTGATCCTTTATCTATTGTGATTGAGTTTAACCAAAACTGATTATTTCTTGAAATGACTTTTGCGTTTTCTTTTTCGAATTCTGAATGAGTATTTTTTAAATCAAGTAGGTCTTTTAGTTCCTTTATTTCTTGTTCCATTGAAATATTTAAATTTTTTTGAATTAAATAACTGTCTGAGTAATTTTGATCTGAAGATGATGATTTTGTAAATATTTTATTTATAGGTAGTAATATTTCTTTTAAGACTACTTCTATTTTGGTTAGTGGTCTTTCTATGTCTAATGACATAAATAGTAAAGTGCCAATTATAATTGTGATTAGTGTGATTTTTAATAATTTGTTATTTTTCATAGTCCTCCTGTATAACTGTTTTTTTGTTTTCATAAAAACTAAAGAAGTTATCATAACCAAAAATAATATGGTCTACTAATTTAATTCCATGTATTAATCCTGTTTGTCTTAATGCTTCAGTAAATGCAATATCAGCCTTACTCGGAGTTGTATTGTTTGATGGATGATTATGAATACATACAATGTATGTTGCACTTAAGCGATATGCTTCTTTAAACACTTCTCGTGGATGAGCTACGCTTTCATTTATTGTTCCAATAAACATTAATTTTGTTTCTATCAACTCACTATTAGAATTAAAATACAATATATATAAATGTTCTTGATTTTTATTAAAAAACAAATTTTTATTGGTCATGTATATTTCATTAGCTGAACTTAGCTTTTTTAGTTTTTTTGGTTTGACATTGAATATTCTTTTACCAATTTCTATGGTTGCTAATAATTCAATGGCTTTTGCTTCACCTATTCCTTTTATTCTTTGTAAAGTTGAAAGAGAAACATCTTTTAGTGTTGATATTGGATATTCTTTTAGAACTTCTAGTGCTAGTTCTGTTACATTCTTATTTTTTGTACCTGTTTTTAAAACTATTGCAATTAGTTCTTTATCACTTAAGTTTTCTGGACCAACTTGTTTGAGTCTTTCTCTTGGTCTTTCTGTTTCTGGTAATTCTTTTATTGTATAATTCATAAACACCTCATATATATTATTCGTAATTAACTTTTATTTTTTACTGTTTCTTAATAATTTCTTCATAATTTGCTAAAACAACCTCTGTTATTTTTAGTATTTCTTCTTCATTGTTAGTACTATTTATAAGTAAATCAAATTGTGTTATATTACTTGAAAACTCTTCATTAGATAAAGTTTTTTCTTCTATATATATGTCATATCCTTTGTTCTTATAGATTTTTTTTATTTTTTTGGCATTTTCAACATCTTTTGTTATTCCTAAATAAACATAGTATTTATTTTCGTCTTTGTTTATTAGTTTTATGTTTAAACTTTCTGTATTTTCATTAAGTATTTCCTCTGTTGTATAGACTCCTTCTTGAAGAAAGTAATAAATAGTTTCATTTTGGAATACATCTTCTATTTTTGATAACGAAATAATTTTTGTTCCAAGTATTATACCTATTACTAAAAAGATTAAACTTATAATTATATTTTTTTTCATAATGTCACCTCTATTTTATCTTAGCAATTGCAGTTTAATTTTTTTGTCGTTTTTTAGAGTCAAAAAAAAAGAACTTAATAAATAAGTTCTTTTATCTTTGAAGATTTGTTCCACAATTACTACAGAATTTTCCACCATTATTTTTAGTTCCACAATTTGGACAGAATTGAACTGTTTCTCTTTCTTGGGAGTTTACTTTAATGGTTGAATCTTCATCATCAAGAGTATCTACAATTTTGAATCTTTCTTCTGATTGTTCTGGAAGATGGTTCTTTATAACTGGAGATTCTTCTAGCTTATTTGGTTCTTCTTTTTTATGTAGTTCTTTGTATGTAACAAACGAAACGATTCCTATACCAACTAATAATAAATATAGATAAAAAGGTATTTGAGTCCAGAATTCCCATAATTGAACAACTATATTTACAATGGTTATTATTATTCCTGTGTAGAATAGTTTTTTATAGTGCTCTTCATTAAATGTAATAAATATTATAACAATGGATAAAATTCCAATATATATTCCTATTAATATATCTGCTTGGAATATTACTGATAAAACAATTAATGATAAGCCAATTGTTCCAACCCAGTCTCTAGCTTTTTTATTTTTTATAATAAATCTTAAGAACAAGAATAATAAGTATAACCAGAATATATTTGTAAGTAAAAGTTTTAAATTGTCTGCCATATCAATTGTATATACAAGGCTATATAGTGGTATAACTATTGCTATATAGTTAATTGTTTTAAATCTTTCTTCTGTTACTAAAAGTGAAAGTAACGCAAATATTGATAAACAGATAATATTAGTAATTATAAGTGATACATCATAACAAGCAAGTACTTGTGTAACAAAATAAATGTTTGTTAATGTTGCTATATAGAAAACGGTTCTTAAACAAGTTTCCTCTTTCCCTCTTGTATAAAATAGATATATTGTAAGTAACAAATTAATTACTGCAGGGACTATTTCATTATATACAAAATTAAATAGGAATGACATTACTACTGAAATTATTAATACTATGAAATAATATTTTTTTGTTTCTTGTTTTTTACTAAAATGATAAATTGCTGTAAATATAAATGCTGCTAGTGAAAAAGAAAGCAATTCACCAACATTTACTAAGTTTTCGCTTATAAGGAATAGTAAACTTGTTGTAAAAAGAATAATGGTAATTGGTTGATATCTGAAATCAACTTTATCGTTTGTTTTGTATAAATCAAAACTATTTATAAATCCAATTATCATATATATACTTGATATTATTAATGTTCTTATTTCATCGTGAGATGAAGTCATTATTAATACTGATGTTATGATGTTATATAGTATTTGACTTGATGATATTAGTGATTTGTTTTGTTCAAATTTTTGATATTTTATTAGTAATGAGAATATTGATAATGATGCGAATAAAACTATTATATGGTCAATTGATGTCGCTGCTTTTAGTACACCAATAATTAATAATGTGTAGCTTATTAACATTGATAAAATATGTTTCAGTTTGTTTTTTCTTGTTAGAGCAAGTATTAATACATTAACAATATTTACAAGACAAGTTGTTAATACAATGTATTTGTTAGCTTCAAAACATTGAGTTAAAATAACAGCAGTAAATAAGTAACTTATTGGATAATTAATATCTTTTATTGTTGATATTAATTTGTTATTTGGAATTATATTTATAATAAGTGATAAGATGCTTAGTATTAATGAGACTGAAAGTAAATCTAATCCTAAAGATGCCAATACATGATAGATGCTTATATAGATACTTATATGTCCCATGTATAGATATTCTTTTTCTTTAAATTTATTATTTATTAGATATAAAAATGTTGCTAATAAAATAAATGTTATAAAATAAACAAGATTTTTACCTTCACCTGTATAACTAAACCATGGAGATATTACCCCAAAATATCCAACTCCTACCCAAGTTAGTAAAAAGAAAGATAATCCTAAAATAAAATATGCTTTGGTTGTGCTAGCTATTTTTAATTTTACTTCTGAAAATTTAGATAAACCTATAAAAGCTATTCCCATACCAACTAAGGCAATTACTTTTATCAAGTTTGAGATTATTTCCCACGTAGTTGTTGCAAAAAGGATTCCAGATACTAGAATCATTAATAGTCCTAATTTTAATAATAAATCTATTCTTTTGCTTTCTGTTGTTGGTGGTGCATTAGTTCTTTCTAATTTAACTGAGCTTAGTTCATCTAAAGATAGTGTAATTAAAACTGCTGCAGGTATGTTTATTAAAAATGAAATAATATTTATGATTATTAGTGATACTTTATTTTTCTTTAATTCTTCTAGTGATAGAAAACTGTTTGCCAAAAGAATTGAACCAGGTATCATTAATAGTGCTCCTAACGGTGGTGCAAATGGTACTACTAGTATTGCTATAAAAAGATAGATTATACTAGCTATTCTAATTTTTGTGTTGGTGCTTGTCATATTAGCCCTCCCTACTTTCTACTTTATTTAAGTATAATATAATTATGTTTTTTTGTCGACAAAAAAAGAACAAGTTTTGCTTGTCCTTTTGATTATTATTTATTTAATAAATTAGCAAGTTTCTCTTCTTCTTCTGCAAGTTTTTTTCTGTCCATTTCAACGATGTTAGCAGGTGCTTTATTTACATAATTTTCATTAGATAAAAGACCTTTTCGGCGAGCGATAGATGCTTCTAGTTTTTTGATTTCTTCTTCAATTGCTTTTGTATCTATTGCTTCTTGTTCTGTGTAATATGTAATATTAATATTTGCAGATTTATAGTTTGTACTAATCATATTTTCTGGTGTAGATTCAACTAAGTTTTCATCAGTTATTTTTAATTGTGATGCATAGATGTTTCTTAAATCTTCACTACATTCTATTGTAACAAGTGCTGTTTTAGTTATTTTGTTTGTTGCTTTTAAGTTACGAACTGCTACAATATCTTCTAACACTTTTTCTAATTTTTCTGTTTCTTCTTTATATACATCCTTTTTGTTATATGTTGGATAACTTGCAATCATGATTGATTCACTATCTTTAATTGGTAACATTTGATAGATTTCTTCTGTTACGTATGGCATAAACGGATGTAATAATTTTAGGATATCTGTTAGGGTATCTAAAAGAATTGTTTTTGTTGTTTCTGTCATAGCTGATTTTGTAAGTTCAATGTACCAATCACAGAAATCTTCCCAAATGAAACTATAAAGTTCTGCACCAACATTATGGAAATCATATTTATCCATATTTTTAATTGTTGATTTAATTAGTTCATTCTTCTTTGTAAGAATCCATTTATCGTATAGAGTTAATTCATTTTTGTTAATAGTTCTTTCTTTTAAGTCTTCAATGTTCATTAAAACGAAACGAGATGCATTCCATAATTTATTAATGAAGTTCCATGATGATTTAACTTTATCTTCATCATAACGTAAATCCATACCTGGTGCTGAGTTTGTTGTTAAGAAATATCTTAAGGCATCACAACCATAGTTTTCAATAACATCCATTGGATCTACTCCGTTACCAAGTGACTTAGACATTTTACGACCTTCTTTATCACGAATAAGACCATGAATTAAACAATCCTTAAATGGACGTTTATCAGTAAACTCTAATCCTTGGAAAGTCATTCTGTTTACCCAGAATGGAATGATATCATATCCTGTAACAAGAACATTATTTGGATAGTATCTTTCAAGTAGGTCTGTTTTATCTGGCCAACCTAATGTTGAGAATGGCCATAATGCTGAAGAGAACCATGTGTCAAGTACGTCTTCATCTTGTACCCATCCTTCTCCTGGACATTCAACTTGAACTTTAACTTCTTCATCTTTATACCAAGCAGGAATTCTGTGTCCCCACCATAATTGACGAGAAATACACCAGTCATATGTAATTTCCATCCAGTGGTTCATTGTTTTCTCATAACGAGATGGAACAAAATTAACTTTTGTATCTTTATTTTTTTGATTTTCTAAAACTCTATCTGCAAGTGGTCTCATTTTAACAAACCATTGTTTTGATAGATATGGTTCAACTACAGCGTCACTTCTTTCAGAGTGTCCAACTGAGTGTGTCATTTCTTCTACTTTGATAAGTAAGTCTTGTTCTTTTAAATCTTTTAGTAATTCTTCACGACATTTTTCTCTTGACATTCCACAGTATTTTCCGGCCTTTTCATTCATCGTAGCATCTGGATTCATTACTACTACTCTTTCAAGATTATGTCTGTTACCAACTTCAAAGTCGTTAGGGTCATGAGCTGGAGTTATTTTAACAACTCCTGTTCCAAATTCTGGATCAGCATGCTCGTCTCCAACGATTGGAATTAATTTATTAACTACTGGAAGAATAACGTTCTTACCGATTAAATCTTTGTATCTTTCATCTTTTGGGTTAACTGCAACCGCTGTATCTCCAAATAATGTTTCTGGACGAGTTGTTGCTACCTCTAAGAATCTATCTTCACCTTCAATGAAGTATTTTAAATGATAGAAAGCGCCTTTATCCTCTTTATAAATAACTTCTTCTGTTGAAAGAGCTGTCATTTGTTCTGGATCCCAGTTAATAATTCTTTCACCTCTATAGATTAAGCCTTTGTTATATAAGTCGATAAATACTTGATTTACCGCTCTATTTAGTCCTTCATCTAATGTGAAACGCTCTTTTGTATAATCAACTGATACTCCCATTTTTGCCCATTGTTCATGAATTGTTTTTGCATATTCATGTTTCCAAGCCCATGCTTGTTCAAGCCAATCTTCACGTTTCATATCACGAGGACGAATTCTTTGCTCTTTTAAACGTTTATCTACTTTTGCTTGTGTTGCAATACCGGCGTGGTCCATTCCTGGCAACCATAAACAGTCATACCCTTGCATTCTTTTATATCTAATAATTAGATCTTGTAATGTTACGTCCCAAGCATGCCCTAAATGTAATTTACCAGTTACATTTGGAGGAGGAATAACTATACAGAATGGAGTCTTATCACTTTTTGTATCACAATTAAAATAGTTCTTTGATTTCCAATTTTCATATTTGCCTTTTTCTACTTCTAAATGGTTATATTTCTTTTCTAACATTTTAATTACCTCTCTTTCTTGAATAAAAAAACGAGCATCATCCAAAGGACGAATTGCTCGTGGTACCACCTTATTTTATATCTTTCGATATCTTAACATTTGTAACGTAAATGACTCGTGATTATTTACTACTATTTCTATAATCATGCTCCATCGCTACATTCAATACTTAGTCTTGTCCATTTACACCTACCATGAACTCTCTTTGAAAACTTTAGTATTTACTCCTCGATTTCTTCGCATCTGGTTAAAATTATATAATAATTTTCTTTATTTTTCAATAGTTTTTTAGTTATTTACTATTTCTTATCGAATTAATGTTTTCTTCGTATCTAGTAGCGCTTTCCTCAAAATTATAATCAATTGATCCTCCTGGATATGAAAAACTTAATTCTTCTCTATCTTGCAAATGACTATTTCTTATTATTTCGATTGTTGCTGCAATAATTTCATTTTGATTTTGTGGATTTGAATTTAACACTTTTTCTTCAGTAGCATCAACAAATAGTCTTTCCATTAAATCTGAAAATTCGCAATAAATTTGTCCTTTGTAAATACCATCCATTTTGAAAATATATTCTACTGGTGTGTTAATTTTATTTTTGTACATTAAATCATATAAGGCAATTCCTTTATGATTAAATAGTTCACCTATTGATATATCACATAAGGCCGCTATTGTTCGTAATTCTTCTTCATATAGTTCATAGAATGTACTGACACTATAGTCATCGGTTGCAAAGTGAGCTAGCATATTTGCTCCGCCTTCACTTATCATTACACCCATCGAATATCCTGTATATCTATTATCAGTTGGTAACATTAAGTAATTTGTGCAATCAAATACTATAAGTGTTTTTTCAGTTTCATCTCTATAAGCTAATGCACCGTGTCCAATAACTTCGTGAATAAATTCAAATCTTTCTAATGGTTTATCACTTGGTAAATAGATATCTCCAGATGTTGTATCAAAGTATGCATATACTGAATCTCTACCAACTCTATTAATCATTTCATCTGTTGAAAGATACTTTATGTGCATTCTTTTAGCATTTGCATATAAAACACTTAAATCCATTTCTTTAAGTTCTTCATGTTGTTGAAGCTTATTAATGGCTGATAGTATAATACTTTTCTTATCATTATCAATATTCGGATTGTTTTGAAATGCGCTAATAACATCATCCCAAGTTGGAATAAAATCGATATTAGCATACTTTCTAAATTCCTCAAAGCTATCAAGTGTAATTTGACTTTTGTTATTATTGTTTTTAAATTCTTTTACAAATATATAGTCATTTCCGTCGTATTCTCTGTTTATGACATCCATATCATACTTTTTAAAATAATTATATATTTCCTTATTTTTGTCATTTGCTTGTACAGTGGAAGTCGGTTCTGTTGTTGAGATACTAGTTGGTTTTTCGGTTTGAGTGCAAGCACACATTGAAAGCGCTAACGCAACTGAAATTAGTCCAGCAGCCGTTCTAATAAATGGAGTTGCTTCTATATCTATTTCACATATTTTTTCTTTAATTCTTTTTAATTCACTTTTTAAATCAAATGTCAGTGTTTGTTCATTAGAATAAAACAAATTGTATAGTTCTTTGAATGTATTAATATCTGGATAGTCAAAAGCTAATGTTATTTTATTATATTCTAAAAAATAGAAAGGATAATTTTCCGAAAATAAGTATATATATTCTTTATTGTTGTAATTAAAACTATATAAATACTTGAAAAGTTCTTTTTTCATAGTTATCCTCCTATTTTTATTCTTTTGTCATTTCAGCTTCATAAAGTTGCTTATATTCAGGACATATTTTAAGTAATTCTTGATGAGTTCCTTCTGCAGCTATTTTTCCGTCATTTAGAAATAAAATTCTATCGCTATTTACAACAGTGCTTAATCTATGCGCCACTATTAATATTGTGTAATCCTTTTGTAAGTTTTGAATTGCTTGTTGAATCTTGGATTGTGTTTCATTATCTAAGGCTGATGTAGCTTCATCGAAAAGAATTATTTCTGTTTTTTGTACTAGTGCTCTGGCAATTGCTAAACGTTGTCTTTGCCCACCACTTAAAGTAAGACCGCCTTCTCCTACCATAGTATCATATTTATCTGGGAGAACGTTTATAAATTCATCAAGACAAGCAAGTTTACAAGCTTCTATCATTTCTTCTTCAGTTAAGTCTTCCTTTACAAGACGAAGATTATCTCTAATGGTCATATTAAAGATGTATGGGCTTTGATTTATTATTGTAATATTTCCTCTTATTGATTCTTTATCCAATTCATTAATATTTACTCCGTCTATAGTAATTTCTCCATCTTTAATATCATACATTTTGCATAGTAAATTAAAAATGGTACTTTTTCCTGACCCGGATTTTCCTACAAAAGCAATTGTTTCTTTTGATTTAACTTTAAAACTTAGTTTGTTTAGTACTTCTTTTCCCTCTTTATATGAGAAGTTTACATTTTTAAATTCAAAGTTTCCTTTTACTTTTTCTAAATGTCTTTTACCAAATTTTTCTTTTGGAAATTCTGGGCTCTTTATAATACTAAATATTCGTGATGATGACAAATTAAAGTCTTTTACTTTTTCCATTAAAATGCTTACGTAATTTACAATTGATGTTACTCTTCCAGTATAGTTATGAATTACAATTGCGCTGGCTATAGGAAGATTTGTTTTTGCTATAAGACCAACTAATAAGAAAATCATTCCTGTATCAAAGAAATCAATAAGCGTATTTCTAATATACCCATAATTTCTGTCTGTTTTTGACATTGCATAGCGTTCTTGATTTAGTTCAATAACTTTTGTATTCAATTCTTTCATGAAACTCTTTTCTGCATTTAGCATTTTTATATCGCGAATTCCACGAACTAATTCTCCTACAAATCCAGATACATATTCATTTTTTTTACGGAATGATTTATCTTTTTCATTAAATATTTGAACTCTTTTCTTCTCTACAAAATATATAATTATAATCATTATCATTAAATATAAGAAAGCAATTTTGTTGATGATAAATACAGCAACAAAAATTCCAATGTCTGTAATAACATTTCCTAAATACATGTTTAGAACATTAAAAATGTCAGCTATTTTACTTGTATCATTTGTAAGTCGTTGTATAAATACCCCCGAAGAATTTTCGTCAATAGTTTTTGTTTCTAGTTTGAGCATTTCTCTTCCCAAGTCACTTTGTATTTTTGTGAATGTTTCCCTGTATATTATTTGAGAAAATAATCTTAAAAAGTAGTTGCTGGTACTTCTTGATAGTTCTACTAGAAGAATTACTAAGCTCATTAATAACACTTGCTTAAAAGCACCTTCTGTAAGGCTGACAATTATTTTGGCACTTACAATTGGAACAAATACACTAATTGAAATACTTATAATGTTAAATATTATATATGCAATAATTCTTTTCTTTTCACCTTTAGCATATTTCCATGCAAATTTTAAATAACCAAAAAATTCTTTCATACTACTATCACCACTTTCTGTTTCATTATACCATAGATTTTTTTCTTTTTTATGTGTTTGTTGATTTTTATAATTTAATTAGCTGAAATGATGTTAAGAGGAGATAGTATGAGTAAATTGAAAAGTAGTATTTTAGAAAATAAAAGATTACTATTCAGTAATCTTTTCAACTTCTTTATATGCATTTCCTTTTAAGTCAACTATTGCTTTTTTAATTGTTAAATTATTTGCTAGTTTCCCAGATTCGGTATTTGCTACACGTTCATTTGCTGCTATATATCTAATATTGTCCATTCCATCAATTACTTTACCGAATGCTGCATATTGTCCATCTAAATGTTCTGCTGTTCCTAACATAATAAAGAATTGACTTCCTGCAGAATCATATGAATTACTTCTTGCCATAGAAATAATTCCTTCTGTGTGTTTCAAATTATTTTGATAATTATTTGCCGTAAATTCTCCTTTTATATGATATCCTGGGCCACCATTTCCTTGACCATTTGGATCTCCACCTTGAAGAACAAAGCCTGGTATTAATCTATGAAAAGTATTATTATCATAGAATCCATTTTTTACTAGTGATATAAAGTTATTTACGGTATTTTCTGCTACCTGTGGATATAATTCAATTACAATTGAACCATAATTTTCAATTTCCATTGCTACAACTGGATTTGTAGTGTTATATTGTTCTAAATTCATTTCATTTCCCTCTATTTCATAATTTATATTTAAGTCATCTATTACATAACTTTGTTTTGCATCTATTGTTGCTAAGCAGGCAATAATAATAACTGTAATTATTCCTAAGACCATTAATATGGTTGAAAATGTTTTCGTAAGTTTTGCTGTATCCATCACTTGCTTTCCTCCCTAAGAATATCTCTTGCTGCTATTAGTCCTGTTGCAGCTGCTGTTACGATATTACCCGCTTTACCTGCACCATCACCAATAAAATATATATTATCTGTTTCTAATTTAAATTGGTTGTTTGTTTCAATTTCGTTTGAAAAGAACTTTATTTCTGGACCATAAAGTAATGTATCATCGTTAGCTACTCCGGGAATAATTTTATCTAAGGTTTCTAATCCTTCCAATATATTTGAAATTATTCTGTGTGGTAGTACTAATGCCAAGTCTCCGGCAACGCAATCTTTTAATGTTGGCTCTATAAAACCTTTATTTAATCTATGCCATTCACTTCGTCTTGCACTCTTCAAATCTTTCAATGATTGAATAATTGGTTTTCCATCACCTAATACATTTGCTATTCTTGCAATTGATTCTCCATATAGTCTTGTATTTGTAACGGGTTCTGTTAGACTAACTTTTGAGATAAATGCAAAGTTTGTATTGCTACTTTTTATTTCTTTTAATGCATGTCCGTTTACACATATAAATCCATAGTAATTTTCTTTTGCTACGAATCCACCAGGATTGGTGCAAAAAGTTCTTATTTCATCTCCGTATGTTTTGGTTTTGATAAAAATTGTTGGATCATATATTACATCGGTTATTTCTTGCATTATTTCTTTTCTTACTTCTACCCTGACTCCAATTTCTATGCTTTGCGAAAGATATGGTATATTGTATTTATCAGCTAATTCTTGAATCCATTTTGCTCCTGTTCTTCCTGGTGCAACAATTACTTTTCTAGAGTTCAAAGTTTTTTGATTCTTTCCTGTTTTATAAGTTATATCGTGGTCATCTTTTGAATTGCTTTTAATGTCTATGACATCTGCCCTGTCAATTAACTCTACACCATTTTCAACAAGGTAATCACATATACCATCTATATATTCTGGAAGATGATCGCTTCCTAAGTGTTTCTGTTTTATTACAAGTAGTTTAGCACCAGCTATTGCGACTTTTTTCTTAATTGCATTTGCTTCGTGCATATTACTGGGATATACATCTGCATCCATATGAAATTTATTAAAAATTTCTTCAGTTTCGTCAATTAGTATGTTTGCTTCACTTTCGCTCATGTACTTTGTCAAATCACTTTTTCCAAGTCTAGGTATAAAATTTAACTTGCCATCTGAGAATGTTCCTGCTCCACCATATCCAGCTAGTATTGCACATGGGTTGCAGTTTTGACACGGAATTCCATTTTTGTTCATCGGGCAAACTCTTTTCTTTACCCTGAACCCTTTGTCAATCAGAGCTATTTTTAACTTTTTATTATTAGTTATTAATTCGTATGCCGCAAATAATCCTGCTGGACCAGCGCCAATTATAATTACATCATATTTCATATTATCACCAAATTAATTTTATCATATATTTAATCTTTTTTACTATTAATTTGTAAATTAGTTTTTTCACACTAGTATATTTTTTTTGTTTTTGTTAAAATATAATTGGTGATAGTAATGACTAGAGAGGAATTAAATCAAGAAAAACAACAGGAAATTTTTAGTGAACAAAGAGATGAAAAAAGAAAAAAAATAACTATCTTTTTCTTTAAGTTGTCTTTTTGCATAATTATCTGTTTTATTGTTTTTTATTTATACACAACATTTATTTCAACCAAATTGTTGTCTGTAAATGAATATCGTATTGTTAATAATAAGCTTCCCGAGAGTTTTAATGGTTTAAAAATCATTCATTTTACCGATTTACATTATGGTTCTACTGTATTTATTGACGATATTAAGAATCTTGTAAAAGAAATAAATGAAAGATCGCCTGATATTGTTGTGTTTACAGGCGATTTGATTGACTCTGATTATGTTTTGAATACAACTGAGCAGGAAAAAGTCAGCAAAGAATTGAATAAAATCAAAGCAAACTTGGGAAAGTATGCTGTTTTTGGTGAAGAAGATGAAGATATTTTTCTCACTATTATGAAACAAAGTAATTTTGAAATAATTAATAATTCATACGAGTTAGTTTATAAGGATGATGATATTCCTATTATGTTAGTTGGGATTGATAGTTCTACTAAAAAAAGAAGTAATCTATCTGATGCTTATAAGTATTATTCTGAGCCCAGTCATAATTCAAATATATTCTCAATTGCTCTATTTCATGAACCAGATAATATAGATAATATATTAAGTCAATATGATAGCGATGTTTATTTAGCCGGACATTCTCACAATGGTACAATTAGACTTCCATTTATCGGTGGAATGTATAAATATGATGGGGCGCAAAAGTATGTTGACCATTATTACAAAGTTAAAACTTCTGATTTCTATATTTCAAGCGGTGTTGGAACAAATGGTCCTGGATTTAGATTGTTTTGTCGTCCAAGCATTAACTTTTTTAGAGTATCAAATAAATAATTTTTCAAACTAATGAAGATAGAAGTATCTTCTTTTTTTTGTGGAATATTATATATTTCAATTGTGCCTATTCTTTGTTTATTTAGCGTAATATTAATATATCCAATAATGTTATTCTGTTTTTGAGGATATAATATAACTTCAGTGTTTACAGCTTGTTTTTCTTGCTTTGTCAAAGGATAATAAAATGATTTTTTTATTGTAGGTGAATCATACATAGTATTTGAAATTTTAAATTTATCCTTATCAATGATTTTATACATTTTGTATCTATTAAACGCTTCTTTATATAACTGTTTGTGATATTCATATTCATTATTTATTTTTAGTGTAACAGCTGTTAGTGCCATATTATTTTGTTCGGCAGTGGTTACTAGTGTTCTACCAGCTCTAGGTGTATATCCATTTTTGCCTCCTGTACAAAATTCATATTGAGTTAATAATTTATTTCTGTTATACCATATATAACTTTTACTATTAGTTTTAGTATTGTATTTTTTAGTTCCAGCAATTTTTTTATATATATTATTTTTGTATGCATATGTGGATAGAATTGCCATATCCTTTGCGCTAGAATAGTTTTCAGTATAATCATCTAGCCCATGGGAATTTTGAAACTTAGTGTTTTCCATTCCTAGTTCTTTTGCTTTACGGTTCATCATATCAACAAATTTTTCTTCTGTACCCCCTATATAGTTAGCTAATACTATCGCTGCATCATTTCCACTTCTTAATATTAATCCATATAATAAGTCTTCTATGGTAATTATTTCTCCTGGCTGAACATAAATATTTGTTCCATACATTTTAAGAACTTCATTACCAACTTTTATTGTTTCTCTTATATTTGCGTTTTCTATTACGAGTATCGCTGTCATTATTTTTGTGATTGAGGCAATAAGTTTTTGTTCATTACTATTGTTTTCATATATTACTCTTCCACTATTCATTTCAATTAATATACTTGAATCAGTCGATTCTAAAGCCTGTACATTAATAACAAAAACTACTTGTAATAAATAAAGTAATAAGACGGTTTTTTTGATCATTTTATCACCTATTAAAATTTTATTATGTTTATTGCAAAATATGATACTTTTTTTACTTGTTTTGCGAATAATACTATAGGAGGATTTATGGAAGAAAATGTTATTAAATTAAAAACAAAACTTGATTATATAAAAGGTAATTACATTGAACTACCAAGTAATAAATTTGTTAATGTTGGACTTCTTTTTGAGAAATTATTAGGTATAGAAAACAATTCATTTTCTGTTGCAGATGTTGATGGTATTGAACTGAAAGTGTCAAAAAACAATTCGTTACATCCAATAACTTTATTTAGTTGTACATGCGATGGTCCAGATTTTTTTGAATTAAATCGTTTTGTTAATAAATACGGGGCATGTGACACCACTTATAAGGAGACAAAAATACTTTATATAAATTTAAGTTGCTCAGAATATACAAAGTGGGGTAAAAATTTAAAAATGAAATTAAATATAGATTATAATAAGAAAAAAATTTACATTGTGGTGGCACATGTAAATGGTAAACTTATAGAGCGAAGAGCATATTGGAATTTTTCTACGCTTGAAAAAATGTTAGAGAGAAAAATACAGATTATGTGCCTGTGTAACTATTCAATAATATATAGAAATAGTTTAAAACTTTGTAAATTTAATGATTATCTTTTTTATAAGTACTTAGGATTTGATAAGTTTATTTTTTTACTTGAAAGTGGTCTCGTTCAAGTAAGTATAAAGTATGGTATATATAAGAAAGGTCCTAAAAAAGGAATGTCTTATAATCATGGTACATCATTTTTTATAAAAAAAGATGTACTAAATATGCTATTTGAAAATTTTGGGCAAAAAAAATAGTACTAATTTTTAGTACCTATTCACGAACCCAATATATGAGCTAAAAAACAAATGGTCGGGAAGACAGGATTTGAACCTGCAACCCCTTGGTCCCAAACCAAGTGCTCTACCAAGTTGAGCCACTTCCCGATAAAATATGGTGCGCTCGAAGGGATTCGAACCCCTGACCTTTTGGTTCGTAGCCAAACACTCTATCCAACTGAGCTACGAGCGCATGACCTTAACTAATAAGTCAGGTTATAATAAAAAACTGGTGGCTCCAGCGGGAATCGAACCAGCGACACAGGGATTTTCAGTCCCTTGCTCTACCAACTGAGCTATGAAGCCAAAAATAATGGCGGTCTCAACGGGACTCGAACCCGCGATCTTCTGCGTGACAGGCAGACGTGTTAACCAGCTGCACCATGAGACCATATTATTAAAAATTGGTTGCGGGAGAAGGATTTGAACCTCCGACCTTCGGGTTATGAGCCCGACGAGCTGCCAGACTGCTCCATCCCGCGATATTCATAAAATTAAGTGGCGGAGGAAAAGGGATTCGAACCCCTGCGCCGCTTGCACGACCTCCCGGTTTTCAAGACCGGTCCCTTCAACCAGACTTGGGTATTCCTCCATTGCAATCTGTTTCCAGACGACAAATTGATTATACCATAGCGCTTTTTGTTGTGTCAACAAAATTCTATGAGATTTTGGTTAAAAAAACTCAATTATTACTATAACTGAGTAATTAATAGAATGGTGCCTGAGGCCGGACTTGAACCGGCACGAGGGTTGATTCTCGCAGGATTTTAAGTCCTGTGCGTCTACCAATTCCGCCACTCAGGCACAAAATGGTGACCTGTATGAGATTCGAACTCATGACCCTTTGATTAAAAGTCAAATGCTCTACCAACTGAGCTAACAGATCAATTTTTAGATGGCTGCCTCGGTTAGATTCGAACTAACGCATGTCAGAGTCAAAGTCTGATGCCTTACCGCTTGGCTACGAGGCAATCTTAGTGGTGGAGAGAGATGGATTCGAACCATCGAACTCAATGAGAACAGATTTACAGTCTGTCGCGTTTAGCCTCTTCGCTACCTCTCCAAAAAAATGGTGCCGAAAACAGGACTTGAACCCGTAACCTACTGATTACAAATCAGTTGCTCTACCAATTGAGCTATTTCGGCATTATGGTGGGCGATACAGGACTCGAACCTGTGACCCCCTGCTTGTAAGGCAGGTGCTCTAACCAACTGAGCTAATCGCCCGAATAAATCAGTTGACGTAATTTAATATACCAATTATTAGATTTTTTGTCAACGTTTTTTTTGCTTTTTTTTATTTTTTTTGACTTATTTCCTCTGTTTTTTGATCAATCCATTTATTTAACATGATAATTAATGTGGAAAAGCCCTTTTCTGTTTCCTCTATTTTGGTACTTTTCTTTCTCGTAATTCTATAATCAATATCTTTAATACTTAATTTTATTTGATTATTGTTTTCTTCTTCGATAACTTTTGCTCTTATTACTTCTCCAACTTTTGCATAATCATTTATATTTCTAACATACGATTTTGTAATTTCTGAAATATGAATTAATCCGTCTATTTGGTCATCAATACATACAAAAATACCATACTTTTCAATTCCAGTAACATATCCGGTTACTATCTCACCACATTTATATTTACTCATCTAATGCACCTTCTTTTTTTGTATTATACCATTTATACGGTTATATAACAAGAAATATATTTGTCTTTAATTAATATACATGGTATAATTTTTTTGGTGATATCATGGAAAAAAATGAAGATGTAGTTAGTAGAATAATTGTATTAATAGATAAGTTAAAACCTTTTTTGATAAATGATGGTGGAAACCTTGAATTTGTAAAATACGAAAATAACATTGTATTTGTTAGAATGATGGGTGCATGTAAAGAATGTGAGATGATGGATATAACATTAAAAGAAGGTATAGAAGAGATAATAGTAAATGAAATTCCCGAAGTTAAAGAAGTACGAAATATAGACTGATTTTATAACCAGTCTATTTTTTTTATCATCTTATGTTCAGACAATTTCTTGTAGATTTGTTTTAAAAATTTCTCATAATTTAATAATTTATTTAATAGTTTTTTTTGTTTAAGCAATTGCTTATTATCACTTTCTAAAATATCAAAATATATGGTTGGATATAATATTCTTGAAAAAATAAGTTCAAGTGATAAGTTTTCTTTTGCGGATAACTCAACAAATATATTTAGTTTAGATTCATAATTTTCGCAGTTAAAGTATTGATATTTTATTATTTCTGCCACATCTCTTTCTCGTCTATCAATAATTATGTTTAAAGGATTATTATTGTTTTCTATGTCTATTCTTTTTTTTGATATATATAGATCTTTTTTCTCATCTAAGTTTGATAAATTGTAATATAATATTGCATTTTCGGCTATTCCAATAAAATAGTCAAAAATTTCATTCATTGGAGTTTTTATTTTCTTGATAATATTTTGTATATTATCATTTTTATTTGACCATAAAAAATACCAGTTGTTTCTATTTATATATTTGTATTTATTGTTGTCTATTCTTACTTCGATTTTATCTGCCAATATATTTTGACTATAGTTATTCATTACTTTTAAAAGAACGTATTTTTTATTTTGATTTTCTACGTAATTTTTATTATACTTTGTTTTAACAATTTCATAAAACTTTGATTTAATATTGTTTCTTTCTATCAATTCACTTATACATTCAATGTAATATTCGTCTTCAATTTCTTTTATAATATAGTCTTGCATTTTACTTCTTATGTATATATTTCCATTTTTGTTGTAAGTTGCTTCTTTTTCTATATCATAATAATATTTTAAAATATAATTCATATAATCACTCAATTAATTATATTTATTTAAAAAAAAAGAAGAACTATTTTGCTCTTCCTTTTGCTTTTTCTGTTTGACTTGGCATTGAAGCCATAATTTCAATCATTGCACTTATTTGTGCTTCTTTTTGTGCTGCAGATTTTTCAATTTCGCTCATTGATTGATATGAAGCATTACAATCTGCCTCTAACGAATCAGCATATTCTGATAATCTTCTCATTGTTTCTCTATGTGCAGAATCTACACTATCCGCTTTTTGTCTTGCTTCTTGTGTCATATTCTCTATTGTTTGTTTTTCTGCAGTTAATAAATTTACTCTAGCTAAAAGTGTTCCAAAGTCTCCATAGTCACTTGTTTCTTCAGATACACTTACTTCTACAGACACTGGTTTTTTTACAACTTTTACTTTAATTGGTTTTCTATCTGGAACAATAACAGGTGATACTCTTGTTGGTTCTGGAGCATCAACTGGTTCAGTTTTCTTCTCAAAATCTTCCTTTATTGTTGGAATTGGAAGTGGTGGGAACGTAATTGTTGTTCTTTCCACAATTTCAGTAAGAGCTTTTCTTGGTGGTTCTACATCAGGTGCTTTTCTTTTTGCAGCTGTAGTACTGAATGGAGGAATCTCAGGTTCTTCAGCTTTTTCAATAGGAGTTGTCTCTGATACTGGTAATTTACTTCTATCAAATCTTGTTATTCTGAAATCTTCATCGATATCTTCTCTTCTCAATCTATATGTACCATCTTCATTTATAAATTTATTTACTTTAGCAGGAGAACTTTCGTTTCCACTAACTTTAATTTTTTGCATCTCTGTATCAATTGCAGCAGCAACCTCATCATTGCTTACTACTGGTGTAACATTAATTTTTTCAACAGCTGAGTCTATAACTTGACTTGTTGTATTTTCTGTTAACTCTTCAGCAGTTTCTGCTGCTTTTTTTCTGGCTGCCTCTTTTTCTGCTAATATTTCTCTTACTCTTGCACCAATTTTTGCTGCTTCTTCATCAATAACACTATCGACTGTCTTACCAGTAATAATTTCTTCCGCAGCTTGTTCTGTAACACTATATAATGAATCTCTATTATATTCTAGATTTTTCATCATTAATTCTTTTAATTTTATTGCTCGAGAACCTTCAAATTCTTCACTATAATACTTTCCTGTTTCTAAGAAATTCAATTTTGATTCTAATCGTGCAATTGCTTGTGTTTTTTTAAGAACTTTCTTCTCAATGTGTTCTCTTTTTTTGCCTGGAACTAAATCATCTCCATGAAATTCCATTTCAACTAATTTTTCTTTTTTTGATGCAATTTTTTTCTTTAGTTGGTTCAATCTAAATGAGTTCCAACGTAATAAAATATTTTTAAATGAGATGCCTTTAAATTTAATCTTTCTACTTGGTCTTACTAATGGTATTCTAAAATAATCTCTGTCTAACATTTCGATATCACTGTGTACCATAAACTATACCTCCTTAAGTTATTTTTTGTTTGTATTAATTATTCTGATTTTGATAATTCACGTAATACGTCTTTAATTCTGCTCCACTCTTCTTCATCTTCTACACCTAGAAGTTTTGGTTCACCAGATGAACGGTCTACGTGTGAAACATAAACTGTAATGTTGTCATTATCGTCTTTTTCGTTTTTTGTATAAATTACATATTCTTTCTTTGTATCCTTAAATTCAAAAGCTAAAATAACTTCAACTTCTTCTACTGATCCGTCCTCAGCAACGATAGACATCATTTTCTTTTCTACTTCTTGATTTTCTGTCATAATAAAAATCCTCCCTTATTATTCATATAATTTAATTCTAACATATTTTAAAATAATTACAAGTATTTTACTTAACTTTTTTTATCAGAAAGTGTTTTGCTCCATAACTGCAATAGTTTGCAATATAATCATCTAAAGTTTTAATATCATTAATTTTATTTGCTTTTTTATTTGAACTCTCATTATATCCTTTTAAACGTACTTTTTCATAAGCATAGTCACCAAAAATATAATCAAAATTGTCAAAATATTCAGTTATTTTTTCAGATAATTCCTCTTTATCAATACAATTACCTTCATTTTTTATTATTTCATACTTTATATTATTTATCTCTATTGTTTTCATATAACAAACACCTCATTTTGATTATATCATATTTATTTTTATAAATGTGAAGTTATTTGCTTGTAGTGTAAGTTGATGTTATTTTTTCCATACTTTTTGTGTAGTAATATTCAGGAATTATTCCTTGAATTATTTTTAATGTTAGTGGGCTTTCTATTATTAATGTAGACTTTTTCGACGATGTCGGCATTGTAATTCTTTGTTCAACTTCAATATGTAGTGTGACTTGTAGCACTAGACTATTAAATCCATATGGTGTTATGGTTGTTTTGATATTAGATTTTACATTTCCTAAAAATGTCATTTTTATTGGAATTGTTGGTCCGAAATTGGAATAAAAGGTATTGTCACGTAATATTCCAAGTGGTACTTCACATATAATTCCTTCTTTTATTTTATAAGTAGATCCATTTTTTAATGATGTTGATAGTGCAAAATTTTGAATATTTCCTTCTTCTAAATCAAGTAGTTCTTTTTGTATTCTTTTATTTACAACCTTTAATAATTTGTTTACTTCTTTTGTATCATAATCTAATAATTCTATTTCACCTCTTTGATTTTTTGTTATTTCAAATAAATCATCTGCTAAGTTTGTCTCTATCGTCTCATGAATTGAATAATTTACTATATTACTAGCTAATCGTTTGGACTCATCATTTATATATGAATAAAGTTTTAAATTTAATTTTTTCCCCATTCTGTCTACTAGTATTAACGATGAGATTAATGCAAAAATTAATATTATTATTAGTTTTTTTATATTAGTCATATTGTGATGTTTTAACAAGAATTACATCTTCTCCAATTTTTGTTATATCTTTCCAAGGTATTTTAGTGTCAGATTCTTTGGTCAAAGAAAAAAAATTTTTGTTGTGTTCTAAAACTAATGATTCAATAGTACCGTTTTCATGAATATTAATATCTATAATATTACCAATGTTTTTCCCGTCATCAATATTTATTATTTTTTTTGATTGTAATTCAGATAATCTCATATTATCACCTACTATTTTATTATATTGTTAGTTGGTTATTTTAGAACTTTTTTTAATTGTTTTATAGCTCCTTTTTCAAGTCTTGATACTTGAGCTTGACTAATATTAAGTTCTTTTGCTATTTCCATTTGTGTTTTACCAATTATAAATCTTTCGTCAAGAATATATTGCTCTCGTTCATTCAATTCATTAATTGCTGCTGTCACTGCTAATTTTGTTGATAGTTCATTTGATGATGAACTTTTGTCCTCTATTTGGTCATATAAATAAATGGTATCTCCACCATCATTATATATTGGTTCAAACATACTTATTGGTTCTCTTAATGATTCTAATGCATTTACAATTTCATATGAAGTTACATTTAATTTTTCAGCAAGTTCTTCTGTTGTAAGTTCTGAACCTGTTTTTTGGTGATGCTCTTCATTTAATTTCATCGTTTTGTACGCTAGATCTTTTAAAGAACGACTTACTCTTATACTACTAGTATTATCTCTCACATATCTTTTAACCTCTCCAAGAATCATTGGAACTGCATAAGTAGAAAATTTCACTTCATGAGATAAATCAAAATTATCAATTGCTTTTAGTAAACCAATACAACCAATTTGAAACAAATCGTCCATATTATCAAATCTATTAACAAATTTCTTTAAAATTGAAAGTACTAATTTTAGATTTCCTTCAACCAATAAATCTCTTGCAAATTGGTCACCTGTGTGCATTTTTTTAAATAACTCATTCATTTCTTCTTGTGATAGAACAACAATATCATTTGTATTTATACCACTTATTTCTACTTTGTATTTTGCCATAAAAAATCTCCCTTCATATCAATAATGATTGAAGAGAGAATTTTTTATTCATCTAATTATTTATTGTAATTTTCTAAAAAAGAGATTTTATTACCATTTTTTTTCGTAGCTAGTACAGTATCTATATTTACATTTTCACTTGATTTGAAAATGTTATATGCAACATTTTTATTTTTCTTCTCAAGTTCCTTTATTAGAAGTTTAATTTCTAATCTCTTTGAATCTTTTAAACTATCTTTTTCAGTAAACTTACAGGCACAATTTATAAACTCTAAATTATTATATTTTTTCCATGCAATAATAGCATCTTCTCTTACAAGATATAGAGGTCTAATTAATTCCATGCCTTCAAAGTTAGTACTTTTTAATTTTGGCATCATGCCCTTGTATTCTCCACCATAAAGAATAGAAAGTAGTATTGTTTCTACAACATCATCAAAATGGTGTCCTAATGCAATTTTATTGCAGCCTAAGTTTTTTGCCTTATCATATAGAAATCCTCGACGCATTCTTGCACATAAATAACATGGTGAGTCGCTTGCATGTTTATTAACCACATCAAATATATCAGAATTAAATACTTGAATATCTATTCCTAATATTTTGGCATTTTCTAATATTTTATTTAAATTGTTGTCGTTATATCCTGGATTCATTACAATATATACTAATTCGAATTTTACTTTTCCATGTTTTTTTATTTCTTCCAAGCATTTTGCTAAAAGAACAGAATCTTTTCCGCCAGAAATACAAACTGCTATTTTATCGTTTTCTTCGATTAGTTCATAGTCACGAATAGCTTTTGTAAATGGTCTCCATATTTCTTTGCGAAATTTTGTGATTATGCTTCTTTCGATTTGATGTTGCCTTTCTAACATATACTTCCTTCTTTCTTATTGTTCTAGAAAATCTGCTCCTTTATGTGGTTCTTCTTTTAGTAAATCATTATAGTCTTGTTGACGTAGAGCTTCATATATTACTATTGCTACACTATTTGATACATTTAGTGCTCTTACCTTATCGGTCATAGGAATACGCATACAATGTTCTAAATCGTTTTGAAGTATTTCTTTTGGAATTCCTGTCGATTCCTTGCCAAATATAAAGTATAAATTTTTCTTTTCTTTATTACTATAGTCAAAACTTGTATGTGGCTTATGACCATATCTTGTGAAATAATAGTAAACACCTGGATTTTTTGTTTTAAAATCTTCAAAGTTTTCATATACTTCGTAGTTTAACTTGTCAATATAGTTGACACCACTTCTTTTTAAATGAGCATCATCTATTTGAAAACCAAGTGGTTTAATTAAGTGCAACTTGGTATCTGTTGCTACGCATGTTCTCATAATATTCCCTGTATTTTGTGGAATTTCTGGTTGATATAAAACAATATTATTCATATTTCCTCCTAATTTAAAAGGAGATTACTCTCCTATTTTATGTAATTCCATAAATTGTTTTGTTTTAGTAATTGTTAGTTTTTCATTTTCTTTTCCTTGAAGAAGATGAGTTACTTTTCCGTCTTCAAATATTACTAGAGCAGGATATGTGCTTTTTAGCTTTAAACTAGTTGTATATTTACTGTTAAATCCTTCTGGAAAGTTAGAAGCTTCTTCTTCTGTTAAATTTAAATAAACAATTACTTCTTGAAGTTCCTCACGAACAACATATTTTTTTAGATTTTTTTCATATTTACGACATGTTTCGTTACTTGCTGTACAAATGTACATCATAATTGTTGGATTTTCAGAAATGTAATGCTCTAATTCTTCACTTGTTATTTCTGACAAAGTACCTCTTATTACTGGGATTTGACGTTTACTGTCTTCATAAACTGTATATACGTTACATAAATAAAATGTTATAACTATTGATACTGTAAAAATAAGGGCCAATATTAAATAGTTTTTAATTCCTACTTTTCTTTCTGTTTCTTGTTTCTTCATAATAAACAACTCCTTATCTATCAATATTTTAACACAAATATTATTTTTTTAATACTATAAAGTTAATTATAAATATTGATTTACAATATTTATAATTTCAGTTGCACTCTCGTCAAAAAAGTTAAAACGAATATTTGCTTTTCTTGTTGATATTATATTGTCGTCAATTATTTTAGTTTCGTAATTTAATATGTGAGTATTTACACCATCATAATATACTGGGAATTTTCTTTCTTTAAAGTCTATTAGATATGTGTCATATTCATTTTCATTTAGGGATAAAATATTTCCTTTTATGATCATATTTTCTACTCTTCCATAAACAACAACTTCTATATTTGGGTTATATTTAAATGTTTCGTAGTATTTTAAAATTATGTTATTAATTTCGTAATCAGTCAGTTCAACAGATAACGTTTTTACAGAGATATTTAATTTTTCCAAAAAATATAGTGTATAAATATTTGCAATGTTCATTGGATAATCTGCTACATAATCATTTTCTGTATTTGGAATGTAATAATCTGAAATTAAGTTTTGGGATTGTTCTAATTCAGATGGTTTTCTAGAACATCTAGGCAATTTATAATATATTTTTTTGTTACTAGAGTACTTATTATATAATTCTAAACTTTCTACGTATATTCTTTTTAAATTTAAATCAAGACATGTTTTTAATTGTTCTTCATTATAAACTTGGGCTGTAATACCATATTCTTCATTATGATTGTTATTATAATCAAAATTTACTTCTTGCTTCTTGAATTCTACTTTTTTATTACTTCTTTTTTCTATTAGTCGTTCCACTAGATTTCTTCTTAATTCATTTAATTCTTTTATAGAAATAAATATTTCTTCATCATTTGCAATATTGAAATTGTGTAGTTTAAATGGTGTGTTACCTAATTTTTCAAGTTGTTCTTTAATTCTATCAGATGATACTGGTGAACTTATTGATTTTTGTACTTCGTTTCCATATGCTGTTATTGTATTTTCTTCATCTTTTATTGTTATAACTAATGGTTGACCAATTTTGGCAGTAACTTCAAACGATATTGCTATTTTCCTCTCTGGAATTATACTTAAACTATTCATTAATTTATAGTCTTGTGTTTTGCAGACAACATCTAACTCAGTTAAATTTACTTTATTATCTACATAACAAATGTCATCTGCACTATTAATTAAGTTGTCTTTTGTATCATACAAGAAATTTACAATAAATCCCTTTCCACTCTTTAAGAAACGTATTCCATCTTGTTGGTTTAGCGGCTTATCTAGTTTAATTTTTATTTTTGTTGGAGTTATTTCAATTACTTTTCCAATTTCTAAACCTATATGATTTGGTGTTTTGGAATTCATTAATTCAGATGGAGATGCATTAAATAAATTGCCACAAGTAAATTCTCTATTGAAAATGGTTTTTAATTTATTGGTTTCTTCGTCTAGGTTCTTCATGTTATTGTCAATTAAGTTTCTATAATATCTTGTAATAAATCCTACATATTCAGGGCTTTTCATTCTACCTTCAATTTTAAAACTTGTAATGTCACTTGCTAGTAACTCTTTCATTTTTATAGAGGAATTTAGTTCCTTTGTGCTAAGCAAATATTTATTTGACTCAATAATTTTGTTGTTTCTTTCTAAAGAATATGGCAGTCTACAACTTCCAGCGCATTCTCCTCTGTTTCCACTTCTTGTTCCTAACATACTGCTCATTAAGCAGCATCCAGAATAACTAATGCATAGTGCTCCGTGTATGAAAACCTCTTTTTCTATCGGAACATCAATACTATTAATTTCTTCTAATGACATTTCCCTAGAAAAAACTACTCGTTTTACTCCAAGATTATAAAATAGTTTAGCTGTATCTTTGGATGATGTATTGGCTTGTGTTGATGCATGAACTTCTAAATTTGGATATTTTTGTCGTACTAAACATAACATTCCAAAGTCTTGTATTAATATAGCATCAACATTATTTTTATGTAAGAATTCTACTTGCTCTAAAAATTGTTCTACTTCATTATCTTTCACAAGTGTATTCATAGTTACATATATTTTTACACCATATAAGTGAGCTAATTTTATTGCCTCCACTATTTCTTCATTGTCAAAGTTTTTAGCAAATTTTCTGGCTCCAAAACTCTTACTCCCTAAATATATTGCATCAGCTCCATTAAAAATTGCTTGATGTAAACTTTCCATATTCCCCGCCGGAACTAATAACTCGTGTTTTTTCATAAGATCACCCCGATTTGTATAATGATTATATCATAATTTACGTTAATAATAAATTATATATATCATATATTTTACTATGAAGAATGAGGATTTAATTCAACGACTTAGTTTTGAAAATTATATTTGGATTACTTTTATTATTGTGTCTATTATTGATATCTATGGTGACGAACTAATAAAAAAAAGTGTTTATGAAAATGATAAAAACTTAGAAAGTAAAGCTCAGAGTTTATTTTTAGGTGTATCGTTAATTTCTATTTTAGTTTATATTTATTTTTTTTATAGAAACTATACTGATTATAAAAATAGTTGTTCAAAATATAATCAAATTAGACTACTTGGTAGTAGTTTAATATTAGTTGGGACATTTTGTTTATTATACTTTCAACTTTATAATAAAAAATTAGAATTGCCATCTAATATTTAGAATAGAATTTAATATGAATAATGACAATATTTTAAAGTCAATTGAAACTGAGAATTTTGTTTGGATTATATATTTATTTATAATTGGAATTTCCTTTGTAGCTAATAGTTTTGAAAAAGACTATTATGTGACCGGAAATGTTGACTCTAAAAATAAGTATAGAATTATTAATATATTTGCCTTTGCTACAGCATTACTAATTTATTTGTATTTTTTTTATGATAATTATAAAAACATTAAAAATTTAAACTGTAATAGTTCGAAAGAAAAAATATTTTTTAATAATCTTAATTTTGTTGCTTCCATACTAATTGTTATTGCTGGGACTATTTTTTTGTATATCGCATTATACGATAAGAACTTAGATACTGAGATTGCATTCAATTAAAAAAATATTCCCGAAGGAATATTTTAATTATTATTTATAGTTGTCAGCTTGAACTTCCATATAGCTTTGTGGATGTGCGCATACTGGACATACATCAAGAGCTTTATCACCTTCATATACGTGACCACAGTTACGACATACCCAGATTTTCTTTCCGTCTTTTTTAAATACACGATCATCTTTAATATTTTGTAATAAAGTTCTATATCTATTTTCGTGTTCTTTTTCGATTTCTCCAACCATTTCAAATAATTTAGCTAAACGAGTAAATCCTTCTTCTTTTGCTGTTTCAGCAAATTCTTTATACATTTCTGTCCATTCGTAGTTTTCACCCATTGCAGCATCAAGTAGGTTTTCTTCTGTTGATGGTACTGATCCACCATGTAATTCTTTAAACCATATTTTTGCATGTTCTTTTTCATTATTTGCTGTTTCTTCGAAAATAGCAGCTAATTGTTCATAACCATCTTTTTTTGCTTTACTTGCATAGTATGTATATTTATTTCTTGCTTGTGATTCTCCTGCAAATGCAGTCATTAAGTTTTGTTCTGTTTTACTTCCTTTTAGTTCCATTTTAGTACCTCTTTTCTTAATTTTATTTATATTAAGGATTTTTTCCTAATATACTTATATTATATCAATATTTTGTGTATTTTTCTTTTTATTTTTACATTTTGAACAAATTCCTTCTAAAATTAGTAGGGATTTTGTTATAGAAACCGAATTACTTGTTTCTATTTTTTTTATTATGTCATTATAATCACCATCAAATATGTCTATTATTCTTCCACAAGAATTACAAATTAAATGATTATGATCTGTCATATTAATATCGTAGTGACAGCCTTCATCTTTAGTTCCTGGAAGACGTATTATTTTACCTTCCTCAACAAGTTTATTTACATTACGATATATTGTAGCTTGACCAATAGATGGATATTTTTCTTTTGATAATGAATATATTTCTTGCATTGTAGGATGGATTCTATTTTGATCAAGTATGTTTAAAATCAACTCTTTTTGCTTTGTATTTCTTGTGTTCATATACACCTCTTATTGATAATGATTATCAATATTATTTTATCATAGTCATTTTATATGTCAAGATTTTTTTTATTGAATAAAATATTTTAGGTGATGTATTTGAAAAATAAACATAATTTCTTTTGTAGGTGTAATTATTGCAAACAAAAAAGAAGAACTAACATCTTTTACATTTATTTAATATTTATTTTTTTAATTATTGTTTCTTATCAGATGCTTTTGCTTTTATTCATTACAACTAGATTAAATGCATTTATTTTATTTATAGAATTTTTATTTATTATTTTCTTGATTTTCTTTATCATTTTTTAAAAATTCACTTGTTAATTCTATGTAATTTAGGTGTTGTCTTGTTTTAATTGTATTAATTAAGTGTGATTTATTAAAGATTATTTTAGGTGGAATAGATAGTAATGATTCAAAAAGAAGTTGTTCTTCTTCAGAATATTTGTATTTTCTTTGATAATTTGAAAATAATTTTTTCATATCTAAGTTATTAAATTCTTTTTTATATAAATTTATAAAATCATAAATTGGGAGATTTTGTTCTGAGTTATTCCAATTAATTAAGTAATAGTTTTTATCTAATAATAGATTATCTAAAGAAAGGCTGTTGTGTAATTGAACATAACGGCATTGATTTTTTTTGTTTATTTTTTCGTACCAAGAATCTATCTTAAATTCAGAATAATTTATTGCTTTATAAATATTTGAAATATTATTTAATAATAGTTGTTCTTCTGGAGATGGAAATTCTTTAGTTTCAAAATAATCTTGTATTTCAAAATAATAGTTTCTTATTGAAGATAAATTTTCTTTCTGATTTGTATATATTTTTTTAATTTGTAATTTGTTTATTTCTTTGTAGCTTGTTGTTTTATTATGTAGTTCACTCATAATATTTATTAATTCATTTGCTCTTTCTTCTTTATCTTGTGTTCTATTTTCAATAAATGGATATAGTTTATAATCCTTTGTTTTCTCTATTGGTTTAAAAAAATTGTTAAAATTTTTACTTGAAAGATAATCATATAATTCTTCTTTGGTATTATCGCCCTTTAATTTTATATATTTTTTATTTTCTTTTGTGACAATTTGAATATTGTTTTTATACTCTATTTTGTTATTCATTAAGTGGAATAATTATTTTTGTACCTATTGTTAAATTAGTTAAATCATTATATTTTTCTAGTTCTTCCTTTGTTGTTTTATATTTAGAGATTAAAGATTGAATGGTTTCTTCTTCTCTTAAAATATATACAGAATATGTTGAGTAGGTTTCTTCACTTTCATTTATATTTTCAAATATTGATGTTACTGTTGTTTCTTTTGTGTCTATCATAATTTCTTCGTTATTCTCCTCTTCTTTGATATTTTGTAATTCTCCATCACATTCTCTTATATCATTGTCGGTACTTTGTATATCTATGTTTTCTATCTTTAAATCTAGTTCTTGAAGTTCAATTGGATTTGTTTCTATTTCGTTTGTTATAGTTTGTTCTTCTATATCGACAACTTCTACTCCTTCTACTCTGATATCTATATAACAGATTAAATTATAATCATTTTCTATCTCATAATAAAAATCATCTATTTCTATTTTTGATGAATCTGTATCTAACCTTTCGGTTAAAATTATTTCTGTAGGTAATTCATAGCTAAATGGTTCTTCTATCATTGAAGCTTCAGTTAATTTATATGTTCCATTTACAGTTAACATTCCTTCTATGTTAGTTTCATCAATAAATTCTAAGTCATGTTCTAAAGAAATTGAAGTTACTTCGCCAATCATTGATGGAAATTCAATTTTCTTTTCAAAAGATATTATTTTTTTCATATATTCCTCCTAAAATAGAGTATGAAAAAAGAAGAATTATTATTCTTCTTTTGTTTTTAGTTTTTGGATATTTTTTATTGCATCTTTGGCAAAAGCCCTTTCTGGATAATTCCAAATCCATCTTTTCTTAGCATGTTTATCTAATTGAGCCATTGTAAGATTTATTCTTTCTTCATCATCTTGATAAAATTCTGGTAGAACTTTAGCAAGATAGTTTGTGCTGGAGAAGAAATATATTGGATCAACTTCACCAATGTGTCCACAATATAATTTTTCCATAAGTTGAGCATCGTAAGCTAATGCTCTTAAAAAGTCTTCTTTTCCAGAAAAAGAAGTTTCTCTTACTTTTTGTTGCCAAGCAACATACTGCCTTCTTTGAATATTTTTTATGTTTTCTGGTACAGTTCTTAATTCATTTATTCTTCCAATAATTTCATTTATTACAGTATTGAAATCAGGATGTCTATAATCAAATCTTTTTTCATGAAGAACATCTTCTGCCTTTTTTATAATGGCCTCATCTAATATAAAGAATATTGGTTCTGAGTCCAGAGCAATATTTAATGTATCTAGAAAAAATGCATAGTCTTCTTCGCTTGAATATATTTTTTTTAAACTTGATGTTTCGGCATTAATTAACTGATTTCTTAAATATATTATGTTTTTCTTATCTTCTAAATTATATGACATTCTTATTACCTACTTTAAATAATTGTTTATAAATTTCTTCATATTTTTTAACGAATTTAAATTCAATACTTTCTTTTACTTCTGATGGTATTTCATCTAAATCTTTTTCATTTTCTTGTGGAAGAATAATTTTTTTAATTCCGGCTCTATGAGCTCCAATTATTTTTTCTTTTAATCCACCAATTCCAAGAACTCTTCCTCTTAGTGTAATTTCTCCTGTCATAGCAACTAATTTATCTACAGCTTTATTTGTTAATAAACTAATTAAAGCTGTTGTGATAGTTATTCCGGCTGAAGGACCATCTTTATTTACTGCACCTTCTGGTACATGGATGTGGATGTCATTTTCTGTGAATATTTTTTCATTAAGTGAAAATTCTTTCATATTTGCTTTTATATAACTTAGAGCTATACGACAAGATTCTTGCATAACATCACCAAGTGATCCTGTTAAAATTAAATTACCTTTACCTTTATATAGTGTTGCTTCTATTGGAAGAATATCTCCTCCGAAGACAGTGTATGCCATACCATTTACTACTCCTATTTCGTTTTTTTCTGAAGTTTCTGTATATTGATATTTTTTCTTTCCTAAAAACTCTTCTAGCGAACTATTATCAATTGTATA
Source organism: Bacilli bacterium (assembly GCA_017622175.1). Taxonomy (GTDB): domain Bacteria; phylum Bacillota_I; class Bacilli_A; order RF39; family UBA660; genus JAEDES01. The sequence goes on from JAGARQ010000029.1 coordinate 40,643, forward strand.
AAATGGCATATCTTTTTCTAATAATATTTTCTTTACTATCTTTCTAAATAATGTGGCAATAACTCTTTCTAACTCTCTGACACCAGCTTCTTTTGTATAATTTCTAATTATTGTCATTAAAGATTCATCCGTTATTTGAACTTGTAATGGAGTTAATCCATGTTCTTCTAATTCTTTTGGAACTAAGTGTCTTTTTGCTATATCTAATTTTTCATATTCTGTATAACTTGAAACATTTATAATTTCTAATCTATCTCTTAATTCATATGGAATTTGTTCTATGTAGTTTGCTGTTGCAATAAATAGAACTTTTGATAAATCAAAATCCTCTTCAATATAGTGGTCTGAGAATTTATTATTTTGTTCTGGATCTAGAACTTCAAGTAAACTACTTGCAGGATCTCCTTTAATATCTTTTGTCATTTTATCGATTTCATCAATTATAAATACTGGATTTGTTGTTCCCGCTTTTCTTATTCCTTGAATTATTCTTCCTGGATTGGCACCTACGTATGTTCTTCTATGTCCAATAATTTCTGCTTCATCGTTAATTCCACCTACACTTATCTTGGCTGTCTTTCTTCCTAATGATTTCGCAATACTTAATGCAAGGGAAGTTTTACCTACTCCAGGTGGACCTACTAAACATAAAATTGGACTACGTAAACTATTTGTATTTTGTTTAACAGCTAGGTATTCTAAGATACGATCTTTTACATCATCTAAGGCATAGTGAGATGAGTCTAGGATATCTTTAACTTTTACTAAATCCTCATTATCTTTTGTAGTGTTATTCCATGGAAGATTTAGCATCCAATCTAAATATTCTCTTACAATTCCTAGTTCTGGAGAATTGCTGTTTATTGCTTCATAACGGGCAATTTCGCGTTTAATTCTATCTTTTACTTTTGGAGAACATTTTAATTTATTACATTTATTTTTTAGCTTTACAACTTCATCATCTTTACTATTTACTTCACCAAGTTCTTGTTGCATTACTTTTATTTTTTCACGTAAGAAATACTCTTTTTGTGTCTCTGATAATTCTTTTTCTACTTGTTCTTCTATTTTTTGTTCTAATTCAATGAATTTTAAATCTTCATTCATATCTTCTATTAATTGTTTACATCTTTCAACAGGATTTACTATTGTTATATATCTTTTTTTCTTTTGATAGTCTATCGTTAAGAAAGAACCTGCTAAATCACATAATTCATCAAGATTATTTACTTTACTTAATTGAGTGATTACCGCATTACTCATATATGGAACTCTATCAATATAATGTTCTAATGATTTAACCAAAATATTGTAATAATCTTTTTCATCTTTTGATGCTTCAGGATGTAGTTCTTTATAGTTTGCATAAAAGAATTTATCTTCTTCTTGAGAATAGTTAGATATTTCGATTCTTTTTAATCCTTCTATTACTACTCTTGTTTTTCCGTTTGGAACATTCATTTTTAACTTTAATCGTCCAAGAGTTCCATAGCTAGGTAAATTTGTTACTTCCAAATCCTCACTTTCTTCAATTGGATTGGCAATTATCATCAAATCATTGTCTAGCTTATCTATTATATTAATCATGGCTTTATCGAATGTATTGTCATATTCGATTCTTATCTCGTTATTGGGGAAGATAACCATGTCATTTATTATTAGAACTAGTAATTTTTCTGATTCCATGTGACTATCCACCTCCAATTTTTAAATACTGCTTACTATTATATCTTAAAAAAATATTTTTTCAAGGAAATACGTCATTTTTAATCAATTTTTAGTGTTTTATTTTTGGAAATAAAAAGAACACTAATTTTCAGTGTTCTTATGTTTATTATTTATTTAATTCTTTTAGTAATTCCATAACTTTACGGATTTCTAAATCATATTGAATCATATCGATTCCACCAAATTGAGCTAAGAATTCTTTCTTATCCATTTGATATTTTTCTGCTAAAGCTTCAGCTTCTTTTTCAGCCTCTTCTTCAGTTACTTCAATCTTTTCTAATGTCATTATTTCTTCTAACATTAAACGATATAGAACGTTGTTATAAGCTTCTTTTTCCATATTAGCTTTAAGTTCTTTTTCACTACTTCCAGTAAATTGATAGTATAAGTCTAGTGAGATTCCTTGCATCTTCATTTGTTCTGCAAATCTTCCCATTAATCTTTCTACTTCTTCATCTACCATTTCTTGTGGAATATCTACTTCTACGTTTTTAGCAACTGCTTCTAAGATTCTATCAACGTATGCGTTTTCAGCATCCATTTCTTTTTGTGCTTTTATTGAATCCTTAATTGAATTTTTTAATGATTCTTCTGAATCAATACCTTCCATTCCTAGATCTTCAAAGAATTCTTCATCTAATTCTCTAGCAACTTTTTGTTTGATTTCATTAACTTTTACTTTGAATACTACATCTGCTCCAGCTAAGTCTTTTGCACCGTAATCTTCTGGGAATGTTAAGTTAAGATCTTTTTCTTCTCCAATAGCCATTCCTTTTACTTGTTCTTCAAAACCTGGTATAAATGTATTTGATCCGATTTCTAGTGAATAGTTTTCTCCTTTTCCACCTTCGAATGCTACACCATCTTTGAATCCTTCAAAATCGATTACTGCGATTTCTCCTTCTTCAACTTTTCCTTCTTCTTTTGTAGTTAATTCTGTATATCTTTCTAATAAATGTCCAAGTTCATGATTTATTTCTTCATCTGTTACTTTAACTTCTTCAGGTTTAATGTTTAATCCTTTGTAGTTTTTAACTGTAACCTCTGGTTTTGTAATAATATTGAAAACAAATTCAACACCATTTTCATTAATACTTTTTAAATCAACACCTGGTTGTACAGCAGGAATTAAATTTGATTCTTCAATTGCTTTTACATAAGCAACTTGTAGTAAATCATCTGCTGCATCAAAGTATAATGATTCTTTACCAAAATTCTTTTCATAAATATCTCTAGGAACTTTTCCAGCACGGAATCCATCAACTTTAGCTGTTTTTTGTTTTTTTGCAAAAACTTTGTCTAAAGCTTTATTCCATTCAGCTCCTTCAATTTTAATAACTACTTCATGAACATTTTTCTTTGTTTCTTTTTCTTTTGCCATTTATATTCCCTCCAACGTCTTATATTATACAGTATATTTCTTTTGAAAACAACAATTTTTCTTAATTATCTTTTTTAGTTTTTAAGACAGATACTACTCTTTGAACTAGTGATTTTTTTAATGATTTGCTATCTTCTTTTACAAGCATCTTTCCAACCATTTCTGCGTAGTTTTTTGTCTTATCTAAATATTCGTAAGCTTCTCTTTGTGAAACTTCTCTTCCTTGGAAAATACAACCTCCACCAAGTGTTTCTAGCGTTTTGCCTGTTATATATTCTTGAATAGCATCTCCATTATCTATTGCAACAATGTATTTTGGTACTCCTAGAACCATATATAATGCATCTGTTTCTTTATTATATTCTCCTACAACTTCCTCGAGGTGAGGTGTCATAACTCCAGGGTTAGTTCCGCCGTATTGTAATTCAACACGTCCTTTTTCCCTATTATATAAATCCGGATAGTTATCCTTTAAAATGTCGAATAATGAAGTTCCATCTACTTTTATTATTCTTTCTGTCATTGGTATTTTATAATATTTTTTCATTATTTCCCTCCTCTATTAAAATTTTTTATATTATATCATATATCATTAGATGTTCCAAGTTTTTTGTGTCAAGATATATGTAAATAAAAAAAAGAGAAAATTCTTCTCTTTTAAATGTTTGGATGTTTTTTACTACATTCATTGGCATGTTTTACAATTACTTTAGCAACTGTCATAGGATCTCTTTTTGATGGTTTAATTCTTTCGATTGGTGTCATATCAAAGAAGTCTCTTGCCCAGCTTATTTGACTATATCCATTTTGAGTCATACCTTGTAGTTTCCATAAGTCTTCTTCTTTTATACTTCTTAATTGAGCTAAGTTATTTATGCCGTTATCATGTAACAATTCAATATAGTCTTGATCAATGTTAAACCAGTCTACTGGAAATTTTGAGTTCATACTTGTTGTTAAATCTGCTTCTTTCTTTTTTATAACACTATCTATTACTTCTAATAATTCTTCTTTAGAAGTTGCTTGTAATACTTTTTCTCTGAATGTTTGTAATTCTTCTATTGAAAAAGATGATAATTTACTTTTTGATACCATGAAAATCCCCCTCTTTCCGATACCGCTACATTATAACATATTTTCTCTTTTTTTGCAAATATAAGGCAAATTTTATAATAATGTGATAAAATATATCCAGGAAGTGATGTTTATGAAAAAAACAATATTAACTGGATTGAGACCTACTGGTAATTTACACTTAGGTCATTATTTTGGAGCAGGACAAAATTATGTAAGATTACAAGATGATTATGATTTTTATTTAGAAATTGCTGATGTTCAAGCTTTAACTGATAATTTTGATAATCCTGAAAAAGTTAGAAAAAATGTATTTGAAATTACAAAGGATTTGCTTGCTATTGGACTTGATCCAAATAAAGTACATTTCTTTATTCAATCACAAATACCTGAAATTGCAGAACTTACTGTTTTCTATTCTAATTTAGTAACTGTTGCTAGATTACAAAGAAACCCTACTGTTAAAACTGAAATAAGTCAAAAGAAAGAATTATTTGGTAATAATGGCGAAAGTATTACTTATGGTTTCTTGGGATATCCTGTAAGTCAAGCTGCTGATATAACTGCATTTGATGGTGAGGTTGTTCCTGTTGGTGATGATCAATTACCTTTACTTGAACAATGTAGAGAAATAGTTCGTAAATTTAATTCTATTTATGGGAATGTATTAAAAGAACCACAACAAGTATTAAGTAAAACCACTAGAGTTAAAGGATTAGATGGTAATGAAAAGATGGGTAAAAGTCTTGGAAATGCAATTTACTTAGTTGATGATGATGAAACAATAAGAACTAAAGTTATGGGAGCTGTTACTGATCCAAGTAAGATAAAAAAAGATGATCCTGCTAATCCAGACGTATGTATGGTTTACTATTATCACAAGTTAGTTAATAATGAAGAAAATATTAATAAAATTTGTAGTGAATGTAAACAAGGTTCTCGTGGTTGTGTTCAATGTAAAAAAGAATTAATTGAAGCAATGAAATCATTCTTAGAACCAATTCAAGAACGTAGAAAGTTCTATGAAGATAATCCTGAAGAAGTTAAAAAGGTTCTTGAAGAAGGAACAAAAGCAGCTAGAGAAAAAGCTATGGCTAAGATGTGTGAAATTAAAAAAGCAATGAAAATAGACTATTAATATATAGTCTATTTTTTTATATATGTAAGCCGAACTATTTCAAATAGTTCATTATGTATATTTGAATAATTTTCTTTTATATCTGTTTTTAGTCTTTGATATTTTTCTTTTATAGACAATTTATCCTTGGCAAATATTTCTTCATATAAATATGATAATTTATCATATTTTTTTTCTTTATATAAATAGTCTATTTCTTTTAATAAATATCTTTGTTGTAATAATTCTTTACGAGTTAAATAATCATTATATACAATTTTACTTTTTATTGTATAGTTTATGATTTCTTCTTTTGTATCATATGATTCTTCAAGAATTTCCTCTTCCTCATCTAATAACAAGCTACTTTTACTTATTACTGTTCCATTTTTATTTATTTCAATAGCAATTACTTTATTAGAATCTGTTAATAAACAAGAATATTCAATTTTTCTGTTTGTTTTATACATAATTGTTTGATTTTTTATTTTATCTAAAAATAATTTGTCTATTTTTATATTATAATTTATTATTTCATATAGTTGTTTTGTAGAAACTTTTATGATTGGTATTTTTTTTATATGCTCTTCTTTATCTGTTTTATTCCATTCAAAGAATTCTATAATTCTTGGATTATCTGTATAATTTAAAATTACATCATAAATATATGTCATTTGTATTTTCCCTTTCTAATATTTAATCCTATCAATTCAATAATTATACCTAGTGGTAATAAATAACCTTCTAATCTTGTGAATAAAAATATTAAATACTCTTTTATAGTATAGCCAAATGAAAATAAATTTATGTACATAATTATATATGTGATTCCATATACCATGGATATATACCCTAATATTAAAAGAATTATTTTTATCATGTTCTTTTACCAACCTTTTTAATAAAGTTTACTATTCCTATTTATTTTTTTTCTAAAATTATTCATATTTATATTCTTCAAAAATTACTTTTGTTTTTGTTCCTTCTAATACCTTGAAATAGTCTATATTAGTAATATCTCTTTTACTAAATAAGTCTAGTATTCTTATACTGTTGTTTCTATAATATATTTTCATTATATATTGTTTTGGAAATATAAATCCATTATGCATGTTTTGAACTTTCGCATCTCTAAGTAGCTCAATTTTAATAATATCTTCTTTGTTCATAATTAAACCTCCTCTGTTTGTATTACCATTGTATCAGTAATATTTTCTAAAGATACGTTTTGGAAATTTAATTTAGTTAAATTATTAATTATATTAAAGTGTATGTATTTTTATTTTTTATATACAAAAAAAAGAAGCTATGCTTCTTATTCTTCGTTTAGTTCTAGTTGTTTTACTACTTCTACTTCAACTTTATTGATAGCTTCAAATTTCTTGGTGATTTTATCTGTTGTGATAGTGACATTTTCAACATCCTTATTAACTGTTTGGATGCTTTTGGCAAGTTTATCCCAACGTTCTTTATATCTAGCAAACTCTAATCCTAGTTTATTTAATTCTTCGTGGATAATTGATGTATACTTATCTCTTTCCATATTCTTAATAATCATTTCTACTACTGTTAGTGTTGAAATTAGGGTTGTTGGAGATGTAATCCAAACACGTTTTTTATATGCATAATTAATGATATCTTGATGATATGCATTTACTTCTGCGAAGATTGCTTCTGCTGGTAAGAATAAAATTGCTTGATCTGCTGTTTCTCCAGAAATTATATATTTGCTGCTAATGGCATCAATATGTTTTTTCATGTCTTGCTTAAACATTTTTTCATAGTTATCACGCATATCTTGTGTTAGACTCTTATCTACCATTAATTGATAGTGTTCTAATGGGAACTTAGAATCAATTGCGATAGTACCTAATGGTTCTGGGGCAAATACTACTGAATCTGCAATAACTCCGGTAGATAGTGTATGTTGTAGTCTAAAGATATTATCATTTTTCTCACCAAATACACTAGTTAAAATATGTTTTAAATTTACTTCTCCAAATATACCTCTTGTTTTCTTATCTGTTAGAATACTTTGAAGACTTACAATATCTGTTGATAAAGTTTCTATTTTCTTTTGTGCTTCATCTATTTTTGATAGTCTTTCTATTACATTCATAAATGTCTTGTTTGTTTTTTCGAAGTTTTCATCTAAACGAGTATTTACTTTTTCATTAATTGCTAAAAGTCGTCTTTCTAATTGTTCGTTTAAATCTTGGAAATCTTTATTCATATTACGACTTAAATCAGTTTTAAAATCTCCCATTTCTTTCATCATACTTAATTCAAGTTTTCCAAGTCTTTCTGTAATATTGCTTTCATTTATATTTTTAAATAATGCAACTACTCCAAGTATTAAGTTTATTACTAATAAAATTATAATTATATAGTCCATTGTATTCCTTCCTTCTTTCTATTCAATTTTGAATTTCTTTGAAATTATTTTTGAAATAATATAAGCAATTATCAAGATAATTATAATAAATATAATTGCTTTAATATTTGTGATACTTTCTATTAGACTCATACCAATATATCCCCAAAATATAACATGAAAAACTTTTCCAATTAATAAAGATATAAAATACTTTTCTTTAGAAACATTAGATATTCCTGCTATTAGATTAACAAAACATGATGGTGTAAATGGCAACGTTATGATTAATACTAGTGATGTTAATTTAATCTTTTTAAAGTGCTCTGTTGTATTTATTATTTTTTCTTTAGTAGTTTCTTTGATAAATTTGTATATTATTTTATTCGATACATAGTAACATAGTAAGTACATTAGAAAGCTTCCTGTTGCTGTTGCAGTCCATGATAATAATAAACCTATAAAACTACCAAAAGCATTTATATTTAATGTAACAAATGCTCCTAGTGGAAGAATTGGTATAAAGGCTTCTAAAACTATTAGAAGAAAACCTATTATAAGGCCTCCGTCTTGAATTAGTTGTGTTGCATAATCTATTAGTTCTGTTAGGGTATTCAAGAGCATCACCTTCTTTTTTATTATATTATAATTCTATTTTCTTAACAAGTAATTATTATAGCCACCATTTATGTTTACAGTGTCATATCCTTTTTGATTTAGTACTTCTACTACTCTATTACTTGATATTCCAGAATTACAATAAATATAATAAGTTTTTTCTTTTTTTAAATACTTTTCTGGTGTTTTTATTAAGAAGAATTTATCTATGTTTATTGCGGTTGGAATTCTTCCATATTGATATTCAAAATATGTTCTTATATCTATTATATTTAATTGCTCTTTTTCTATTTTTTTTACTAGTGAATCTATATCTATACTTTTCATTTTTTTCACCTCCAATATATTAGATGAAAAAAAAAGAATCTATGAGATAGATTCTTATTTAACCATGTATGGATCTTCTTTTGTACCTGAACCACTCTTATATAAAACGTTAGAGTTTAGGTAAACAACGGGTCTTATTGCTGCATAGTTATATGTTTCTGTTTCTTTAATACCGTTATTTATACTAACCATATATGCTAAGTAGTTATTTGTTTTTGAAGGTGTTAATGTCCACCATTCTGTTTTTGGTCCATTTAAATAGTTATAGTTTTGACAGTTTTTGCTTCCTGCTGTTGTACAAGCTGGATCAATACTTGCATTCATATAATCTATTGCTGTTAGAAGTCCTACTTTTTGATTTTGTTCTGTTTTCTTACATTCAACAGCTTGTTCTACACCTGTTTCTTTTATTCCACGTTCTCCAGAACAAACATTGTATGTTGTAGTTTTAGCTTTATCACTAGCACTTAAGAATGAGTCTTCTTTATCATATTCTTCTAGTAATTTTTCTTTTAATCTACTTGCTGAATAGTTGTTAATTCCAGATTTAAAATTAGACTCTGTATTAAATCTATTATCGTATGGTGATGTCATTTGAAGAGGTTCATCAAGAATTAATACTGTATTACCACTTGATGTGATTTTTACCACTCTCCATAAAGAGTTTTCTAATTGTACATAGTTGTTAACTGTTTCACCACGGAATACGTAGTTTCCACTCTTATTATATAGTCCATAACCTGAACTTACTGTACTGTTATCAGCTTTTATTTGATCAGATAATTCTCTTGATGTATATGATTCTCCGCAATTTAATTTTGGTGTATATGAGTAAGTACTTCCTACTTTTTGGACTCTTACTTCTCCAGTACACATTGCATTAGTGTATTTTGATAAATCTTTCATATACCCTTCTGCAACTAAAATTGATACATCAATTGGTTGTGTTCCACCATCTTTTTTTGGTAAGTTTTCTTTATGATCAGCAAAATATGATTCTGCTGCTTCTGCCATAATTGCTTCAATATCTTCATATGATTTTTTACCATTACTACAAGATGTTAATAAAAACATAACTAAGATGAAAACTATTACAACCCCTAAAAGTAGTGCTAAAAGTCTAATTAATTTTTTCTTTTCATCATTTCCACTATTATTTGATGATGCAGTTTCTTCTAGTTCTACTTCTTCTTCATATTCTTCTTCGTCTAGTTCGTCGGTAACTACTTCTTTTTCTTTGTCACCATCTACTTTAAAATTCATTGTCATATGCATATCTCCTTTTATTAATTATCAAAAAAGTCATCAAAGAAATCATCGTCATCACTTTCTTCATCAGTTAATGTTAAACTGCTCTTTTGTGTGATAACACTATTTACTGGTTCGACTACTTTTTCTTCTAAAGGTTTAATTTTTGGTACTGGTGTTTCTTTCTCTTTTGTAGTTGTTAGGAATTCATCAAGACTTGAAACTGTACCACCATTTGGTTCTTCTGTTTCTGTTGGTTTTTCTGTCTCAAATGGTTTAGCTTTTGGAATTGCAACTGGTTTATTAATGATTGGTGTCATTGCTGGTTTTGAAGAATCAGCTCCTGCTTTATTTCTTCTTTCTTCTTCTTCAAGTTCTGCAATTTTAGCATCAATCTTTTTTACTAGTTCATCTACATCAAATCCTAAATCATCATCAACAGGAGGCTTTGCCATTGGTTCTGTAAATGAAGATTCAACAGGACCACGTGATGCAACTCTTCCACCACCCATAACTTTTCGTTCTTCTGCTTCTATTGGATTCCTTGTTAGAAAATCTGGAATTCTTGCAGCTTCTGCTGGTTTGTCAAATGGAAGTGGTTCCTTTTTCATGAAATCTGTTGGAGGCATTTTTGCCATTATTTCTTTCTTACTGTCATCTGAACCATTCATCATTTCAAGAAGTTTCTTCTTCTTTTGATCTTTTACAAATTCTTTAATATCAAATGTATCAACTTCTTGTTTCTTTCGTAATGGATATTTTGCAATTGGATATTTTACACCCCAATCTAATTTCCAGTTAGGTGTAAGTTTTGTTTTAAACGGTTGTTTACGCATTCTTAAAATTACTGTTTCATATTGTTTCATACGTTGTAAGTCTGATACTGTAACTAGTGGTGTTGATGCTGTTTTATCATCTTTTTTAGATTTAACTTCACCACACATCTTAGAAATTTCTTCTAAAGCTTTTAATTCTGTAGTAATTAAGTAAATAATGTTACCACAGTTACCACGAATTGTTTCTGCATCATCTTTACCATATGTACCATCTAATTGTGCAAAGTTTTGAATAATCATTGTAAATCTGATTCTACGAGAACGTGCTGCTGTAATCATTGTTGTTACATCTTTTAACGGCGGCATGTTAGCAAACTCATCTAGAATGAAGTTTGTTCTTACTGGAAGTTTACCACCATTTTTTTGAGCTGTAGAAATTAATGTTTCATATATTTGTTTTAATAAAATTGTAACTAATGAGTGATATGTCTTCTTTTCATCTTGAATAACAATAAATACTGCAGTTGGTCTTGCTCCAATACTTTCTAAATCTATATCACTATGAGATAACATTTCACTTAAGTTTTCACGTGATGCGAATAATTTAACTTTTTGTTTAAATACTGAAAGGATACTTCCTTTTGTTTCTGTTGGAGCCATGATTGTACTTGATGCATTAATTGCAGCAGCACTTGCTTGGTCTTTAGCAGCAAAGTATTCTTTAATATATGTTGAACCACCAAATTTTTCTTCTCCAACTGTTGTTGCTAAAGAGATACTATTAATATTAATTTCTGATTCTTTAGCATCTTCAAATAGTCCTAATGCTACTCCTGAAAAATAGTCAGCTGATGTTTTTTCCCAGAATGGGTCGGCATTTTTATTTGAATCATCATAAAGAATGTTTAATGCTAAGTCGTCTAGTAACTCAATTGCTTTATCTTGGTTTCCTGATTTATACATTTTATATGGTAATGATAGTGGATTCCATGCATTACCATTTTGTGGATCACGGAAGTTTAAAAGTAAGATTTGATATCCTCTTTTACGTAACATTAAACTTGTTTGTTCGTAAATTTCACCCTTAGGGTCAGTAATAATCATTGACTCTCTTGCTTTAGCTAAACTGTTTACTTGTGGAAAAACAATTCCTTGTGTTTTACCTGAACCAGTAGCTCCGATTACAAGTGAGTGGTATTCACTATCGTCAACCCACATTTCATCTTCATTTAAAATAATTGGAATTCCCGCGGCTTTAGAATTTTTTTGTTTAATTTGAACACATTTTAGTTCTTCTTTAATTTCTTTATCTTTTGCCCATCTTGAATAACCTTTATCTTTTCTATCAGCAGTTAAACCAAAGCCTTTTTCTCTTTCAAAAAAGTATGATCCAACACTGATAAATAGTCCTCCTAGTGTTAAAAAATATAATACTAGTGTTGTTGTAATATGTTCTGTGCTAAATGCAGGAAATGGATTTAATCCTGATAGTGTTCCGTCTGCTGCAAATGATGAAAGATTTACTACAGCGATAGCAATAACATATAATAAAACAACTGCAAATACTCCAAATATCATCCAATCTTCTGGGTCTGCACGAAATTTTAGTTTCATATTACTACTTCCTTTCTTTTTTCCATATTATTATAACTTATCTTTTATTAAGTGTCATTAATTATTGATTTGAAATTATTATTTTAAAACCTTCATCAGTTAGTTTGTATAACATATCTGCAGGTTTATCTGTTGAGTATTTTCCACAACTTACAATCATTTCATATTTATTATCTTTATCCATATCTATTACAGCACTTAAATATGGTTTACACCCATTGTTAGATCTATTTGGTGCTATATCGGTATACATTGGATAAATTTTGCTATTTTTTACCATAAATACAAGGGAAAAAATTTTACTTGGATTATAGTCTAATGAAAATGCATTACTTACAAAGTAGAATGTTTCATTATTACCATCATTATCTATATCAAGAGATGTTTCTGTTGCTACTGTGTATTTTGATGATGTACTTAAATCATTTTGTTCAAGAACTTTTTCAACATGATAATAATTTCTAATATCTTTTACATTAAAATCTTTTACTTTTATATCGTAATTTGCTTTTATTGCTAAAAGATTTCCATCTCTAGTAATAGCATTTTTTTTCTCATCAAATAGGTACCATTTATCACGATCATTCCAAAGATAATAGTTCCCTGTTTTTTTATTATCTAAATATACATCGTAATTAGTCCAACTTAATGATTCAATAGTTGAAGGATTAGTTATGTTTGTCCATCCTTCATCTTTATATATCCAAACTGATGTATCTCCTACAATTAATGTCATTGTATCTTTGTTTTTTATAAGCATATCTTTACCTAATACTAAAAGCATTAGTATGACATAAACTGCAAGGGCTGCTAATATCACAATATATCTTTTCTTCTTTTTCATTTAATTACCCCGCTTTAAAGTAGGCAAATGTACTTGTGTTTCTCCAGTCATATTGTGCCCACATATCTGTACTACTACTTCCTGGGTCCATCATAATAATTGTTTGTCCAGCTATAGCATCAACGGCTACCCAGTGTTGTCCTGTATTACCTTTAACTTCTGCAACGACATAATATCCTTGATTCATTAGGTCTGTAAGTGTTTTAAGTTTTTGATTTTTTGTATATCCTGAAACATATGCTCTTCCAACGAATTGGAATGATGGAGCTGCTTTTGATACTGATGCCCATACGTAGTTTCCTCCAGATACAAACCCACCATTATTGTTTAAGAATTGGACAAATGTTCCTGGGTTAAAATCATTTATTACTGTTGGAACTCCACTTTTTGCAACTAACATAGAAATTGATGTAACTAAACATCCTATTTGTCTAATATTTTTACCACTGTTTCCCATTGGAACTGTTGTCCATGGTCCTTCGTATTGTTTCCAACTTGCATATGGACCAGATGATGCTGTTCCACAGTTTGCAGAACCTGCTGTATTACAAGACATTTTTTGAATATCGGCTGCTCCATAGTTTCTATTTCCAGAGTTATATACTTGTAATAACATTTGTTTATAGTTCATTCCTTGACTTGCAAGACTAGATAATAATTTTTGTTCTGTTGACAGATATCCTGCTTGAATAATATATCCTTGGTCATTAACTAATACTTCTCCTGCTGTTGCAGCCATTGCTGTTCTTAGTTGATGTTCTGCTGCCAAGGCATCTCTTGTTCTAACTGCTCCTGGAACCTTACCGCTTCGACAGATACCACCTTGTCCATCTCCGCCACCCATAAATGAGCATCCTTCGTTGATGTTACAGAATACTTGATCAGCTACACATGAAGATATTTGTAATACCCATCTACCATTTTCTTCTTCTAACTTTTTACCTAAGGCATTTCCCATACCAGTAGGTCTTGCTAAAGCAAAACTTCTTGCCATAACCATTTGTGCTTTTAGCACTTCTATATGTGCACTAGGTCCAACCTCTGCATATGCAACACCGGCAACATATTCTTCAAATGGTACTAAGTCTTGATCGATAGCTTTACCATATGTTCCATTTCCATAAGGTTTACCGCATTCCATCAATCTAACCATTAAATTTGATATCTGCATTTGTTTTGGGATGTTTCCTGCTCCTGGGATGTAAAAGCCTTTAATATCATAATTACATGCACCTGCTGCTGCACATCCGTATCCTTCTGAACCAATGAAACTAAAATATCTGTCCATATAATCAAATACTTCTTCTGTCATTTGTTCACGTTTCTTTTGTGAGGTTCTCGGAAAATATTTATAGAAAATTACATTTGTTAGATTATATTTAAATGTTGTTTCATCATAGACGTTTCCACTAAACATGCCATTTGCTATTTCAGTTATCACAGACTCTGTCATAAATTTATAATCATAGTCGTTATTATTAACATTCATGACATGATATACTGATGCTATTTTTAATGCATCTACACTTTTTCCATTTGCTTGCATTTTTAATTTTACAGAGTTAATTCTGTCATAAAATGCTTGAGCTTCTGGGTCTGATGCTGTGAAAACGATGTTTCCTGTTTCGCCACCTGCAGCTCCACTAGCCCCTAGTGCATCGTCAAAGTCGGCTACTCCACCACCTACTGCTCCAGATATTGCAAAGAAAAGTAATAATATTCCTGCAAGGGGAGCAACTAAAAGCATAATTGCTTTAGTTTCTGGTTTCATTTGAAATTCAAACATTGAGTCTAATGGGTCTTGTTCTTCTCCACCCATATCATCTCCGTCATCCATCCAATTTTTGGGTTTCTTTCCTCCAAATCCTTTGCCAAATCCACCAGATGAATCTGATGATGAACTTGAAGTTGAAGATGCTTTGTCTGCAGCATTTGCCGCATCCCCTGCTTTTGAAGCAGCATCTGCACCTCCAGATCCACCA
This sequence comes from Bacilli bacterium, assembly GCA_017622175.1. Lineage (GTDB taxonomy): Bacteria > Bacillota_I > Bacilli_A > RF39 > UBA660 > JAEDES01. Next base: position 55,726 of record JAGARQ010000029.1, read on the forward strand.
TTACTCATTCCGTTTTTAATGGCTGCTGCTTGTCCAATTTTATCACTTGCTCCACTTTCACTCATTTTATTTAGTGAATTTTGAACTTGATTTCCTCCTGGAGCCATTTTATTAGCTTGATTTAGGGCTTTTCCTGCCATTTCAGTACTTTTACCACCCGTAAGTTTATCAGCTGCTTTAACAGCAGCTCCTGCAGCCATAGCATAAGGATTACCGGAAGCCATGGCTACTTCAGCTGCATTTCTTATGTTGTTAGCATTATTTTGAATATTACGTTCATCTTGCGACATTTGATTTTCTCTTTGATCGCCTTCACGATTTGCTTCGTATGCCATGCTTCCACCACCTTACTACTTTTATTTTAGAATCCTCCGCCTGAACCGAATGAATCTAACTCTTCTTTTGTTACTACTACGTTAATTCTCATACGTCTACTTCCACATACAAACAGTGCTTCTCCTTGAGAATAACGTTTAATGCTTTCTTTTTCGTTTTCATTCAAGTCAATTAATCTTGATAAATCTTCAACAGCTTGTTTCTTTAATCCCATTACTAAGTAATAAGAAGCATTATCGAAAATAGCTTTTCCATCAGTAATTACTGCTTCATCAGCAAAGTCACTTGGTTGTTGAGTTATGATTATTGTTCCAGTATTGTATTTACGAGCTCTTCTTTGTACTTGAGCTAAGAACTCTGAACCTTGTTGATTTCTACTACTCATTAATACGTGAGCTTCATCAACTAATAATACTGTATCTACACTTGGATCTAAGCATAATCCCCAAGCATATTTTAAAACATTGAATAATAAAGCATTTCTTATATTTGCATCACTATTCATTAATTCTTTAATATTAAATACCATGAAGTCACTACCTCGTGGTAATGTTGTGTGTCCATCGAAATAGAATCTTAATTCTTTAACGATTGGTCTAATTTCTAGTTCTAGTCTTTCCATGATATCACGTTCTTTTGTTTGATCTGTCATAGAAAGAAGTCTTCCCTTAATTGTTGCATAAACATCTGAGAATATTGGGAAATCTTTTGATGAGAATGATGAGAAATCTGTATCAAAGTCTATACCAAAACGTTTATATGTATCTTGAACTACATCACTAAACATAGCTAAAACATCTTGTGCTATTGCTGGGTTATAGTATTTCATAAAACCTTTAAGGAAATTTAATGTTCTATTTAATACTGTATATCCCATTCCTTGTTTAATTTCTTCTTCATCCGCGTCAAAAATTACTTCTAGTGGATTGATAAGTCCAAATTCTCCACCCTTACCAATATCTACAGTGTCTCCTCCAAAAGATCTTGTGATTTCTCTGAATTCATCTTCTGGATCGATTATAACAATTTGACAACCATTTCTAATATGTGTTCTCAATAATAGTTTTGCTGCGGTTGATTTTCCTGAACCAGATGTTCCTAGAATAATCATATTAGCATTATTTCTATTATGTTCTTTTCTTATTTTATATAAGAATTGGTTAAATAGAATTACTCCTCCAGAGAAGTCAACACCTAATAATGTTGATAATCCTGGATCTTTAATACTATCGAAAATAAATGGATACATAGCCGCTACTGTTACTGAAGGAATTGGTGTACCAATTCTTTGTTCAATATCTTGTGATGGGAATATTGGTAGCATTGATTTCAATACTTTTTCTTGTTCAAAGCGTAGTGAAATTGCTCTTAATTCCATTGCATCTAAATAGTTTTTAACATTCATTTTCTTTAATTCTAATTCTTCTTTTGTATTTGCAGCAATCATGATATGCATTTGGAAATCAAAGTTTTTGGCTTGGCTTCCAGCAATCATTGATGTAAAGTATTCCAAACTTTCTGCATCTTGTCTTAATCTTTCACGAATAGTTTGGTCTCTTTCATTACGATATTTTTCTTTTAAATCTGCTACTTCTTTATTTAACATCTTAACCATATCTTGATATGGAACTGGAATATGTTTAACAACAATTTTAATACCAGCCATGTTTGTAAGTGATGCTAAATAACCAGGTGTAATGTATTTTGGAAATGATACAACAGTTAAAATTGTTGCATATTTATCACTTATAAAAAAATCACTTGGTGAGAAATGTAACCCCTTCGGAGCTAATTGACTTCTTAAACCTGTACTCATACTGGCATCACCACCCCAAATTCTGTAGTACTTCCACCATTTAGGAAGTTTTCTAAGATTATTCTTAAATCTGCATTACTTGCTTGAGCTGATGCCATTCCGCAAGATGCTAAACCATTAATCATCATTCTTACTCTTTTTGCTAAAAGATCAGGGTCTTTTGATTTAAATAAAAAATAATATTCTGTGTCTACAATGTTGTTATTAATAAATGTTTGTCCTTTATTAATATCTTGCATAATTAATTTTCTAATTGCTGGTGTATGTGCTTCATTAAATAGAAGTTGCATTTGAGATAGGTAAACAGAAATGTCTACTGGTCTATCAGCTACTACTAACCAGAATTCAAAATCAATTGTATTATAAAAGTTTTTTAGACTAATAAGCATATTATCTTGTGCTATTGGGTCTAAGATAAAAATATTTTTTGGAGATATTTTAACTCCTGTTACTTTGTAATTATCCTTTGTAATAATCATATTGTTTTGGATACCTCGCACTGGTAGCCAATCTTCTGTATAACCACTACTTACGTTTTTTGATGACTTTTTCGCCACTTCTAAAACACCAACCTTTCCATCTATATGTTTGATTCGTTGTTATAAATTCATACATTTCAATTAGGATATTAAGTATGTTATGGTAATAAGGTACAGGTAAAACTAAAAATCCAGTAATAAGCGCAGGGCTCAACACTAGTATAGTTACAAATGTTGAGCTTAGCGGCATAAATGCTAGAAATATAAATGTTATTAAAATACCTGTTCCAAATAACACCAAATCAAATGGTTTAAACATTCCAAGTATTAATTTTCCCTTTTTTGTATTGGCGGGAATTAAATAGTTACGCACTATGTATCACACTCCTTTTATTTCTATGGTCTTGGAGGTGGTCCACCAGGTCCTCCACCAGCCCATGGATAAGCATCATCTGTAAGTCCTGTATAACCTTCTTTAGTATCTGATTCATATGTATAATGTTGTCCTGTTGTTGTTGGATTTCTGTGTGCTGAATCAATTGATGCATCTGGCGGTGTTTGAGCATCTAAAATTGGATTTCCAGCTTCATCAAGTGCAACACCTCTGTATTGTACTTCGATTGGTCCTGCATCACCAGCATCATATGTATATGTTGTATCTGTTGAAGTTGTGTGAACTTTTCTTGCTGAACGATATGTGTCTTGACGAATGTCAATTACACGTGGTGTTGTACCAAGTACACTTCTTTGTTCTTCCATTGTTTTAACAACTTTAGCAGCTTTTCCAGCTCTAGATGAAGCATTTTGATATGCATCATATAGTTTTTCATATCTATCACGTGCAGCTGCTTTTCCTGCTGCATCAGATGTTTCGTAATCCATTTTTGCCATTTCCATTTGTTTTTGTAATGCCGCTGCTCTATCATCCCAAGTATCTTGTTCATATTTAGCTGCAGCAAGGGCATTACGTCCAATACCAAGTTCATTGGCACGTCTTTCTCTTGTTTCATAGTTAAGTCTATCTTGCATGTATCCAGCAAGTCCACCATGAGCATCTTTATCTCCAGTTCTAATTTTAGCCATTGTATCGCTGTTTTGTGACCAGATAGCTCCAAGTGGAACAGCTTTTCCTTGATTGTATCCTTGAGTAGCTGCTTCTGTTCCTTGCATTGCTCCGTAGGCAAATCCTTTTAGACCACCACCACCAGCAAGCATTGCTGTTCCTCCAAGTAATCCTGCAAGTCCAACATTTGAACCAGCTCCCTTGATTCCAAGAATATCTTTTATAAACTTAGGTGCTTGTTTTACGAAGAAGAATAATCCTATCCAGATAAAGATACAAGATAATACTCCAACAAGACCTGTTCCTGTATTGATTACAATTCCATTAACAATCATATCTTGAATTAGGAATATTACAAAGTAGATTACTGCTAAATGAATAAATAATTCTAAGTATGTTGATGTTAAGGCTTTTGTCCAAGCACCAAATGCTCCATCTTTTTCTGATTTTGGATCGATGTAACTAATAATTGGAATTGGTGCAAGTAAACGTAATACTGCTAATTTTACTGAACGAATTGCAATTGTAATAATTTCTCCTAAAAGGATATAAATAAAGATTGCTGCTACAATTGTAGATACAATTGGTAAATATGCAAATACATATCTATCTCCAGTAAATAATCTTGTAAAGAATGCTGCCATTGTATCAAAGAAACCATCATTACCTTGATATTCACAACTTGCATTTACTAATGATAATATTTGATTTGGACTTGCTTCTAAATCTGCATAGGCATCTAAAACATCTTGTTCAATAAAGTCACAAACTCTATCGTCTGGATTTGTTTCATCCATACCACCAGATTCTTTCATATTAATTCTTACAAATCCTTTAAGGATTGTTGAGGTAAACATATTAGCAGATTTTTTTAGTTTTTCTGCTTGAGTTAATGCTGTATTGGTTCCTCCACTTCCACTAGAACCAGTTCCATCATTTGTTCCTAATATTAATCTACCTAAAGTGTTGTTTTCTAAAATTCTATCTTGCAACTCATATAATGTACCAAATAATAAACCGTTATTATTAAGATTAATTTCATAACTACTTCGCGCTCCTGGAATATTAATTGGAGTTAATACTGTTAACATAATTAGAGCAAAAATAACCCTACTGATTATGCTCGAAAATCCTGACTTTTTATCTGTAAAAGTATCAGGATTGATTATACCTTGAATAATTGAAACTCCAAGTTTAAATAGCATGAATACACCTATAATCATTTGAACACGACCATAGAATTTTTGTACTGTATCATTTGCAAAAATATCTGCACTTGCTACGTTAAACAAAATTTCATACATTCCACCTAGTAATATGTATGCTGCTTTATCTAACAACGCGAATAAACTTCTAAACAAGTCGTTTATCGTGTTGGCTGTCATATAATCTGTCATTTTTTAATCACCTCTTTTTTGCTCTAAACTATTGTAATCCACAGATTCCACTTGATGTTATATTAAATAGTTCTAATAGCGCTCCAATTAAATCTGGTAAGAAGAATAAACTGGCAGCAAGAATTAATCTTATGATTAATTTACTTTGCGCTTTTTTCATACCATCATCGTCACCCATTACAACAACTTTAGCAAAATCTATACCGCTCATTACAACTACTATAAATGGACCAATTAATTTAATCCAATTAAATATAATTTGTAAGAAATATGCTACTGAATTTGGATCATTGTAACTACCTAAGATACTGTTATCTCCAGTACAATCTTGATTTTGATTATAATCTTCTAACCATTCATCCATATCAGGGTCACCATATGCTGCGTGATATGCTCTAGCACTTGTTTCTTGACCATCTGTTAAACTATAACCACTTTCTTTTTTATTAGATAATAAATATACATAAACGTCATTTTCTTTTTTTACATTTCTAAATATTAATTCATGATTATCTAATAATGTGTTATCTATTTTAATTTCTAATTTATTATCTTTATATACTTTAAATATTGAGTCGTTTGTTGAATCAAAGTTTAGTCCATCAACTGACCATTCTTTAGTTCCATCATCTAATACTCTTATGTATGGGATAAAATAGTTATCTTCATTATAAATTCCTACACTACTAAGAGCAGTAGTCTCTACTGCTTTTTTTACAGAAATATTTGTGTTTGAATCAAATTCATATGCACTTATTGTAGTACATTTTCCATTACATTCATCTTTACTTTTAGGATTATTAAACACAGTTGTAAAGATTTCTGTTTCTTCAATTGTGATTGTTGGACAAACATAACTATTACTATTTTCTTTTGCTAATTTTAAATATTTTTTAGCAAAGTCTTGTTCATGATACCAATTATTTTTTCCATCTTCAAATGGCAATTCTGTTTTACCATTAATTGTATAAACTAATTCTTTATCTTGATATTGATATTTACATGTTACCTTTGCTTCTTTTGCATTAATATTATTTGGTATAAGCAGTGCTACTAATACTGCTAAAATTAAACCAAAAAGTTGCTTTTTTTTCATAAGATCACTCCAAATACATTATAACATATTAAGTATAACAAAAGAAAAAAAAAATAGCAATTTATTTACTATTTTTTATTTTTTGCTTTATATTATACTGATTCCCAGCAAGACCACCAATTTCCAGTATTTCCAGTTCCACCTTTAGCAACAACATCCATTACTGCTTTTACTAGGAATACTACGAAGAAAATTAGCGCTGCATAAATAGCACGTTTGATTAATCTACTTTGTGCTGCCTTAACTTCTTTTTCATCACTTGCAATTACTGCTTTACCGAAATCGATAACTGCATATACAAGTAATGCAATTGGAATAACAATATATACAATTGGGAATAACCCGTTTTTAACTAAACTTACTAGTGGGTCTAATCCTCCACAAGCTGAAGCTAATTGAACTAATTCTAACATACAAACCTCTCCTTCAATGTATATAATACATTATATCATTTTTTTTGTCAAATATTTAACGTCTAAATAAACCAAATATTTTTCCAGAACCATTACCACCTTGGGTTATTTGTAATAAACCAATTTTAGCAAGTAATTCGGTTACAATTTCATTTTTCTTTCTATCGTTTACTGGTGGTAAATTAAAGAATGATTTGATTCCTGCTTCATACTCTAATTCACTTACATCTTTACTAGTTAGTAAACTTTGATTGAAAACGATTTTTTTATCTTTTATTTTTCCAAAAATATTTTTGTTTTTTCTAATTAATTTATTTAATTTTAATGTGCTTGGTTCTAATAGATATATTACATCATCACAAATTGAATTATCTTCATAATCATTTAAATCTATTAGAAGTACAGATATTCCACTATATCTTTCAATTAGTGTTTTTACATCATTTGTTGTTGTTGATAACATATTTTTATCATTGTAGAATTGAAAATCATTTTTGTTTATTTCTACTGCAACAACATTGTTTTCACCAAATACTGATGCTAATTCTTTTTTAAACATATAAATTAAACTTGTTGCTCCTGCATGTTCTGTAACATTTCTAACTCCAACTTTTATAGTTCTTGCCATGTTACCTTGCTGAACTTGAACTTGATGATGAGCAGGTGCAATAAATCCTCCACCTGCTGGAGCATGTTGTTCTTCTACTTGTTCTTGAGCTGGCTCTGGTTGTTGAAGTTCTTCAATTACTCCACCACCCATTTGTTGGATATGAGCCACATCATTATATGTATTTGAATTTTTTAGTAAATATTTAACCCCATCAATATTTGTTGTGAAATTATATATTCCTAAGGTTACTAGTTTAGCTAAGAAAGTTGGAGTACATAGACTACTACCTTCTGGAATATAGAAAATAATTTTATCAGCATCTAAACCATCTGCTAATGTCTTATATTCTAAGATATTATTATAATTTTTTATTGCTGTTACATCTAGAACCATTTTACTATAGAAGAAATTTTTAAACATTTCAACTAATTCATTAGAACTATATGCACCAGTTATGCTTTTAATAATATCGACATCTAAGTTAGCCATTTGACTTTGTTGTTCATTTGAAACTATTACGTTCACTCTGTATCACTCACCCTTTACAACTATTTCATAACTATAGGCTTTGTATCACCTGAAATTTGGAATATCTTTAGTCCAGGTAATATTTTATTAATGATTGGTATGTCTATATTAATTTGTGTAACTACTTTAAAATAGGCTCTATCTTTTGTATCTTGCGTACTACCAACTTGAACTGAATTCATTGGTATTTTCTTAATACAATATCCTGCTCCATCACCACAATCCCATTTTGCACCATTTTCTTCATCTTTTAAATCTAAGTTTGGCGCATTATATCCTAGAGAATTCATATATGATTGTATTTCTAGGTGACAATCATTTGTTGGGTCTACTTCACATTGACCTTCATATTGCTCTATTGTTGAGATAATTTTATTTTTTACTCTGAATGCTTTAGTATAGTTAACATTGAATGCTAAATATCCAGAGACTAGTGTAAGGAACACAACGATGATAGCTAAGTTTGCTACCCCACCAAAAGCATCACGCATTTAAACACACCTTCTTTATTACTTTTCTACAATTACAGTACTAACTCCACCTGCAGTGATGTTGTCCCATTGAGCATTTAATGACTTTTGAATATTTGGCCACATAACCCAGAAGAATCCGATAACTGCAGCGATTGCTACTAATGTAATAACTGTTAAGTTTAATTCACCTGTCGCATCTTTCATTTACTTTTACCATCCTTTCATTATCATAATTTTATTATAACAAAATAATATTTGTTAAACAACTTTTTTTTAGTTGGTTTACATACTGAACATTGATAGCATTGCTATTAAAATAATAAGCATTACACCAACACCAGTAACAACAAGCATTACCATAGTTTGTGATTCCATAAATCCTAAACGTTCTTTATATTTTGTTTCACGAGCTTTATTTTGTAATGCTGAAACTGTTTTTGAGAACATCATTAAACGTTCTTGTTTCTTTTCTTGAGAACCAAGTCCTAAACGATATAATAAACGCATCATACGCATTGAATCTCTTACTGGATATGTATTTGCAAATTCCATATAAGGATCAATTGTTGCATCACCGGCATTGATTCTATCTATTAATTTTCTAAGTCCAGGTTTGAATATTTCAGGAGCATCGTCAATTGATTTTCCTAAGGCTACTGGAACTGTATAGTGTTGAATTAATATTTCCAAACTCTTTAAATAGTATGGCAACATAATATCAATTTCATGTAAATGTTTTTTATAATAACTTTTTAATTGTGAGTATGATGATTTAAATACTACAAAGGCAACTACTCCTGCGATTGCTAAGTATAAGAAGAATTCAGATCCTAATGTGTCTTGATTTCCACCACTTACTGCAAATCCTAAAACGATAAAAAATGTAATGATTGCATAAGTTACTCTTTGCATATATAGTTGTTTAGTATCAACATTATCACCATATCTTGCATATACTAAGAATTCATAGTCTTTTTCTTTTAGTGCTTCTAGATATTTTTCGTTATCTGCGAAGAATTTATTCTTATCAATGGTATTATTGTAAATTAATACAAATAGTATAATTGCACCTATAATTAATACTTCCATTATTATTCAGCTCCTACATTTTCATTATAATATTTTTCTCCTTTTAGAAGGAAATATGTATTTACTATAATTACTGCATGTAATAAGAATTGAACATACCATCTTTCTAATAGAAGAATGTAACTTTCATTACCTAATAAAAGTTGTACTAACATTACTAATAGGTATAATGTAATACCGAATGTTAGGAAGTTCTTATGGAAGGAAGATCTTTCAATACGGTCACGATATACGCTTTCAATTAACATGTCGATATCTAATTGCATATTATCAAGTGAATCGGCTGAGTTTCTTGCTCCTTCTTTTGTAATTTGTAAGAATAATTGGTGCATATTTTTTACTATATAATAAGGATATAATTCACTCATGTACTCTAATGCTTCATCTATTGTACCATTGTCATATGATAATTCAATCATATGATTTACATCACTTAGAACAGGGTCTTCAAGAATACCTGAGTTTCTAACTCCTTCTAATGATTTAACAAATGATTGTGTTGTTGCAAATTCCATAATAACGTTTGATGTATATACTTGGATTTGCTCAAAGATAAATTCACTATAAACTCTTTTACATCTTAAATAAGCTAAGTAAGGAACAAATGTTACAGCAATAACTGCATACATTAAACTAATAACAATATTATAAAAATATAAATAAGTTATTCCTGCTGCACCTCCTGCAAAGATACATATTTGCATTACATATTGCTTTGTTGTATATTCTTGCCCTAATTCTTTGGCTTTTTCTCTTACTACTTTGAAGGAGAATGGTGCGTATTTTTCATAGATTGTTGTAACTTGTTCAGTAATAAATTTTCCTACGTTTTGACCTTTGTAATTTCTATATAAGAAAACACCAACAATAATCACTATAATTATTAATAGTTCTTCTACATACATACAAACACACTCCTTTCTATTATAGACTATCTAGTTTTGCAACTGCAGGTTGTGAAGGAGTTGCAGAAGCAGTTGGTTGAGGAGTTGTTGTTTGTTGAACTACAGTTTGTGTTGGTAACGGTTGAACTGTAGGTTGTGCTTGTTGAATTGTATCCTTTTTATCCTCTACTTTTACTTCCTTCTTTTCTTCAGGAGTTGCCTGACTGATAGAATTATCTTCTAATTTTAAATCTTCTTGTTCTTTAAATGGCATATCATCAGGTAAATTATCAACTATAGCACTTACATCAATATTTTGATTTTCTAGGAATTGAAGCAAGTGTTCACTTGGCTTACGCATAACAGGATTTTTACCAAATATTTTTTGATAAATAATTCTTGATTGAGGAACATTGTTATCATCTACGTAGAATTCACAAACTTCATCTAATTCACGATGGAACTTTCCTCTTTCTTTACTATAGTAAGCTTTGATATGTACACCCAATTGGATGTAGCGATATATTGTTGATAAGAATTGATTAACATCTAAGTCTGTTTCCATAAGTGAATAAAGACGATATGGAATTGCTGATGCTTTATCAGCGTGGATTGTAGATAAGATGTTGTGTCCTGATGAAATTGAGTTACGTACTGCAGAAACTGCTTCAGCACTACGAACTTCTGATAGTAGAATCCATTTTGGATTCTGACGCATACAAGTAACTAATACATCTGAGTAACTTGCAACGTTGTTGGTCTTCATTGAAACAATATCTCTTTGTGGGAAGATTTTGTCTAAGTGAAGTTCCAATGTATCTTCAATTGTGATAATTTTTTCACTTGTTTTAGTATGACTAGCTAGATATTTAACGAACTCTGTTTTTCCGGAACCAGTTTCTCCTGCTACCATAACATTACAGTGTCCTTGTACACAATTTATTAATAAATCATGAACATCTTTTGTAAAGTAGTCATCTTTAATTAATTTGTCTTTTTCCAAACGAATTTTTGCTGGTGTTTTACGAATAACCAAGGCAATTCCGTTTGTAGCAATTGACTGGTGTACGAAGTTCATACGCAACTCTGCGGATTCTGCATCTAGAAAAGGCTTAGCATTATTAAATGTTGTTCCCATTACGTTAGAACATTGGAATGCTAATTTTTCTACGAATTCGGGAGTTGCACCTTCTATTTCTACACGTAGGGATCCCTGAGTTAGAGAACGTATCCATATTTGCCCTCCGTTACTGTATGAAATATCGGTAATATCATCGTTGTCTAATAATGGACGAAATGCACCGAAGTCTAACTTGTCAAAAATATTTTCATTCATCTAACTCACATCCCTTTAATATCTTTTTGTTTTCTTTTATTCTTTATTTTATGTTTCTTGCCAAACTGTAACTTTATTAATCCAGTCTTTTAATGATTCACTACTGATTTCTAATTCTCCTGGTTCATCTTTTAAACTTTCGTTTGTTGGAACTGGGATTAGTGTTGAATCATATGTTCTTAAGTATTCTGCTTTCTTTAATAAGATATAGTATTCTTCTGGTAAAGCAAATACTATCATTGATGGTGTTCTTTGCTCATCTAAATTTGAGAATACTGCTTGTCCAGCTGAATCTTTAACTGCTAATACTTTTACGTTAGACATTAATTTTCCTAACATAATCTTGTTAGCATCTGCTGTCATTTCTTCTCCATCAGCAATTTTATTAACTGCTTTTAGGTAAATATCAATGTAGTTACCTGGGTAAACTGAGTTACCGTATGTTGTTTGTGTTGTAACTGACATATTATATAATACGTATCCTTTTGGATATGTAAGGATAATATTTCCTGGTAGTTGTTCTTTTTCTACTACTGTTCTTTCATAGAATAAACTACCTGCAGGTATAACTGTATCTGCACTTGAGAATTTATCAATTACTGCACTTTGAGATGTAATAACATCTCCTTCTAACATTGATGGTGGAACTGCTCTTGTACCAACCATATTTGCGGTAATTTGTGTTCCTGGTGAAATTTGTTCTTTGGCATATGGTACATTTATTGGATTGATAGCTGATTGAACACGCATATTATATGCAACATATAATACAATGATTGCAACTACTACTCCAAGAACAGTTACAGTGTTTTTGTTTTGTAAAAACTTTTTAATTCCTGTAGTTAGATTTCCCATTTTATTCCTCTCCTTCTCTCTTATCTTCTTTCTTTTCCATCTTCTTTAATAATTGGATTTCCAGTTGTATCAGTTGGGTCTTTTAAAGCTTTTTCTGTAAGTGGGTCTTCAGTATAATCTGCTTCTAGAATTGCATCAAGACTTGTTGAAATATTTGCTGCTTCTCCAGAGAAACTTAATACTGTATGTGAATCTACTTTTACACTTACTTTTGGTGGCACTTCGTTAATATCATAAAAACTTACTGTATATGAACGAGTACTATCAACGCTATCAGCGAATCGACGAAGGAAACTCTCAATGAATTTTTCCTTGTCGATTCTGATTAGCGAATTTAATCTATAATATTCTAGGTCTACTGCATCTTCCATTGCAGCTTCTGTTGTTTCTTTTACTAGGTAGTAGTCTAGTTCTCCACCTGTTGAATAGTTACTAATAACATTGATTAATAATAATGCCATTAAACTTAATAAAATAATTCCTACTGTTAACATTCCTTTATTCATATATTATTTAGCCTCCTATTCTACACTTGAACGGTAGTTTTCATTGTTTACTCCAGGTTTTCCTAATTTAATAATTGAGTTAGGAACTTCTGTTAAAACTTTTGTATGACTTCCTACATTTCTAAATAAATTACTTTGATATACTTTAATTCCGTTTACTAGTTCAACTGTACCATCCCATGATGCATAATCATTATTATTATTATAAGATTTGATTTTTGCAAGAGTTGCTGGTGTTAAGTAGAATTTGTAATCTAGGTTATTTGCATCATCACTATATAGTGTTGCTGCACCATTTTCAATGTGGTCAATTAATGCTACAGGGTCAACTACATATTTATCATTTTTGATTGATAATGCTTTTGATGTCCAGTTGAATCCGATTTCTCGTTTATCTGGATCTACAACTCCTTCTTCCACTGCATTAGGGAATAGGTTATTTACTGCAACTGATCTAAATGTATAATTACTTACACCATTTGATTCTTTTGCTGTTGTTCCACAACATCCATTTTCTTGAACATTACAAATTTCATTTCTTAATCCATAGAAACAATTGATATCGAAATTCCATCCGAAATATCCAAATTTCTTAGCTTTAGCTGAAATATTGTATCCATTTGATGTTCCTGTTTTTCCTGCTAATTCACTTTCAATTTCTGAACGTGTATAACATGTATTTCCAAGTTTATACCATTCCCACCATTTTACGTTTACACTATCTGCATCTAATGGCATACAGAATTTTTTATCATCATAGTACCAACCGTCTGTAACATCTGGTCTTTGGAATGATATTTCTCCAGTTTTGTTATGAATATAAGTTCCTGGGAAACTCCATTCAGTCATGTAATGATTTCCTACATCTTTGTTTTTATAACATCCATCGAAATCAAGAATTGATGATCTACTTCTATCAGTTATATTATTTGTTTTATTTGCGATTAATGTATCTTTCTTAGTATCGTATGGGAATGTTACTGTATTTTGTTTTTTAACTTCATTTGTTGTTGTATCGTATGTTAATGAAATTGAGAATTCTGCAGTATGTTCTGAACATGTTGCTGTTCCAATACAAGATCTTACTGCATCTTCGTATGCTGCTTGGTTAGCTTTTGCATCTTGTTCAATTGTACCTGGATTTAAGTAATCATTTCCGTCAACTGAATTAGGTGTTCTTTGACATAATCCTGTTGTCTTGTTAGCTTTATCTTCTGCATCACCTTTATATCTCCAGTGACAATTATCAGTACATAATGAATTATATCTATTTGAACGATAGATACCATCTTGGTCTGCTACATATGAATCCCAATCACCACCGGCTTCAACACTATCTTTATATGCTTCTTTTATTCCTGTAATCTTATATCCGCCATTACTACGTACGTAATTAGCATTAGCATTCCACTCATCTAAATAAGTTCCATCTGCTTGTTTATATACTCTATCAATATACCAACGTCCTAAGGCATATCTTCTATTCCATACTTGTTGTTTGAAAACAGCTTCTTCTTTTCCGTTTACTGTTTCTACTGCATAATTTGTATGAGATAACCATTTAATTTCATCACCATTATATACATAACATCCAAAATAATTAGCATTATCTTTTAGACATTGTGCTTGGCTATATAAACTAGCATCTGTTGCCATTGCTGTTTTTGCAAGAAGTGCATCTTCATAATTGATGGCAAGTTTTGGATTTGATTTTCCATACACTTCGTTATAACATTTAATACTACATTTTTCTGAGTATTTTCCACCATCACATGATTTAACACATTGATCAAATTGTTCTTTTGGTCCAGCTTGTTCTAGATTTCTAAGTGTTCCATTTATTGAATAACAAATTGGTGCTGGATTACAATAACTTGTAAATTCTTTTGGTGGTTGTGCAATAACTTCTGCTGTACATTTTACATAACTTGTTACTTTTACTTTATATTCAAAACATAGTCCAGCTTTTGAAGCAATTGGTGGTCCATACTCTACTTTTACTGCTTCTTCACAAGTTCTTTTACACGCTTGTTGTGTATCTGTTACTGTGTTACCAGGAGCAAAGTTATATACATATTTTACTTCTCCATCAATTGTTGTTGCTGATGAGTAATAATAATCTTTGTTTAAATAATAATCTATTGAAGATATAGAATCTCCATATTCGTTTGTATAAACTACTGGTGTGTCTGCTCCAGTTTTTACTTTATCATAAGCACATTTTAATGTAAGTGTTGTGTTTAATGGATCTAGCACAACATTTGTTGTTGGATACTTATGAGCTTTGTCCTTAACATCATTAAATAAAGCATTAAAATCAGCTGTACCTGAGTTATTTTGATTTTGATAAGCAGTCCATAATGAGACAATACTATCTATTTTCTTTTGTAATTCTGTTTCAGTGTAGTTAACTACTACTGATGTTTGATAACAGTATGGTAAAGCTGTTTCGAAGAACGCAACTCCGTTTTGAGCAATTGCTGTTTGTCTGAAGTTTGCACATAATCCATAATAATTTGTATTTGCCTTACCTACAGTTCCTGTACCTGCAGCTTCTCTTTCTTCAAGGTATTGAACTTCAATCTTTTCATCTGGATTAGCTACGTTTTCTACTATAACTGACACATAATATGTGTTACCATTGATTGGTCCTAAGAAACCGGCTTTGAACACATGATTATTGTTGTCTTTTGTTAATGTTACTCCTGTTGTAACAGCAGTTCCATTTACCGAAATAATTTTAACAGATACATCTGAGTGAACTTTACCGTCTTCACATTTTATTGCTGGATCTTTAATAAGTCTGAACTCATCAGGATTTCCAGTTGCTTCTATATATAATCCGTATTTATCGACTAGTTGTTCACATGACAATGGTGTAACTGTTTCAGTAGCGGTTGGCGCTTCTTCTGCTTTAATTTGCGGAATAACCATAACCGCACAAATCATTACTAATAAAATGACAACCCCAATTATTCTACGCTTTAGATTTTGCATTTTTTTCATCTCCTTCCACAATTTTTCTTATTTCTTCATAATTCTTGTTTGCTTTTGATTCATAATTGTTTAACTTTTCATTTTCTCTTAATTGTCTTCCTACAACAACAAGTTGTCTTTTGTCATATTGACCAAACATTCTTGTACAAGTTGTTAATGTAATTAATTTATCATTTTCATCAACTTCTATGTCAAAATCGTAGACATTTAATTCTTTTATTTGATTTAAATATTTTTTAGTTTCTTCTTTTGTGTAGTTTTCTTCATGCCTTAAGTCAAGATTAAAACTTCTATCAAAGAATACACCAAATATTTTATAAACATAATCTTCTCCATTTATTGTATATTGAATATGTTTATTTTCAGCTACAAAGTCTTCATAGACAAAAGCCATTAAATCATCAAATCTAGAAAAATATTCTTTACCAATTAGTGGTTGTTTAGATAAATTTAGTATATTATGTCCAGATATTGCCACTTGATTAAATAGTTTTTCTTTATTGTTACTATTCCAAGCATAATCTGCTTTTTCTACTTTATCAAGAGCAGTTACATTGTCATAACTAATTATCGGAGTATCAATATTTGTTCCTTGCACTCTTAACCAAGCTATTGTTTCATAACCTAATTCTTTTTTATCTTTTTTCTTTTCTTTTTCGATTGTTTTTATTCTACTTTCAACTTCAAATTTCTTTGTATCTGTATTATTTATGATTACTAATAAAGCTGATACAATACAGCAACAAATCAGAAGACCTGTTACTAAGACTAATGTCTTGATCCTCTGACTTTGTTTTAATTTTAATTTTTTCTTTCGCAACTTCGTCATTGTTACACCTACTTACTAACTGTATATGGAAAATCAACTGTTCCATTTCCTTTTGTAATATTTACTGATTTTTTCAAATTAGCTACAACTCTTATTCCATATTTGTCGTAGTTTCCAATTCCGTCTGTTAGAACAACGCCTGCATCGGTTACCGCTGTTTTTTGTAATTCGCTTTTTGTTGAATTGATTAGCCAATAAGAACGAGTTGAATTAACCACTGTTGATTTTGAACTAAACATTTCATACATATTTGGAGCTGATAGTTTAACTTTATATTTTTTTGTTTCAGTTTGTTTTCCATATAGCATTCCATTTTCGTAGATAGGAACTTCGATGTTCTTATTTACAAAATATGATGTATCAATAAACTCACTTACTTTGTTGTTTATATAATGTCCAACATTTCCTTTTTGAAGTGGATTGTAAGTTTTTTCTTCAGTTTTTACATCTTCATAATTTGTCGTTACATTTGTTCCACTTTGTTTAACATTTTCTACGGAAATTATTCTTGTTGTCCCATCACTATTCACTTCTAAAATTCTCCATAAAATACCTCCATAACTAATGTATTCACCAGAGTATCTTTTATTTATTGGTTCATCAGATTTACCTGTTTTAATTTCACCAAATTCATATGGGGAAATTCTAGTTCCATCACCTTTTTTAATAAGCGTATCTCCTTTTATTGTTAAAACAGGACGTACTCCATAATTTTTTTCTTTTGAATCAATGTAGAATCTACTTCCAGCAGCATTACCATAGAAAACGCTTCTTGTTGTATATGCTGTTTTATCATCCGCTACGTTTGCTAACCATGAAATTGTAGAAGGTTTCATAAATGAATTTTTATTTTCATCTAGTGTTTTATTAACATCAACAACTGATGGAATATATGCATATCTATTTTTTGTATATGCAGTACACTCTAAGGCTGATGAATTTTCAGCAGTAACTGGCATATTACAATATTTGTTTTTTACTAATAGTTTTTTTGCTTCTTCAGCAATGTGTTTCATATAGTAATTATCTAGCCAAGAACTAATTCCTGAGTAGTTTACATTTGCAATATCTTCTTCTGCTACAACTTTAACATTTTCTCCATCTATGCCAATAATTCTAAATAACATTCCTGATAATCTTACATAATTATTTGGCGTTGCTCCTGTATAGTATCCTTTTTTTTCTGTTGCAACATTAACTGCATTTTTAATTTTTGATACAACTTCAACAGTTCTTGTAACTGTTGTTTTATTTTTTAGAGCATCTAAAACTGTATATGTAACTTCATATGTACCAACTTTATTAGTGTCCACCTTCTTAGAGTTAATTGTTACTTTTTTTGTATCTATTTTTCCATCTGTATTATCAACTACGCTTTTTACTCCAAGTTCTTTATATTTTTCTCCTAAATCAACTGTGATTTTATCCGAACCATTCAATTTAATATCTGGTCCTTTATTATCTACATTTGATTTCATAGCACCACATTGTAGATATGTATAGTATTTATACTCTCCATCTACTTTTCTTACTTTCACCCATGATTCTTTTAAATCACATGGTTTATCAGTATAAGGAATATAAAAATCTTCTTCTAAATATGATTTATGATATAAAGTTTGCATATCTACAGTTGCTACACGTGTTCCTGTAGGTAGTTCTGTATGATTAAGATTAAAATACCTTTTGGCTGCTGTTTCTAAAGTGTTTTCATATTTTTTAAAACTATACATCGGTTTAATTACTATAAACCAAGCAAATAAGGCTATTATTACTACTACAACTAAAAGTTTTATATATTTCATTGTCTTGCTATTCATAATGCCTCCTATCTAATTTTATAAACATATCGATTATTTCTTATTGTGTATTCCAATTCAATAGAATTTGAATTTGCAACAGCTACTGGAATCTTAATAAATAAGTACTTTCCGTAGTATGTTTTATTGAATGGATTTTTGATTGTAAGTACAGTCTTCTTATTCTTATTATCTATATAATTTATTGTACCATATTTGATTGAAAAGTCAATCATATCTTTGCCCTCAAAATTGTTTGAAGAAAAAGGAATTTTAAGGATTTTGAACCCCTCTCCAGCACTGTAATTTGCAGTCTTTGTAGAACAGTTTGAACTAGTACAAATTCTATATGAATAATTTACTGTATCTAGTAGTTCATAATCATCAAAAATTATTTCTTCTGTTTTTTCTTTTAATTTAAATTTTAATTCTTGGCCGATTGAAAGTTTTTTATGAGTAATAATTTCTGATACATCTGTCATTTTTAATTTAATTTTTCTTAAATGTGGCTTATCACCATTAAATTCTTGATAATATAATACAAATCTATTTTTTGATAATTTCTTATCAACTTTAAAAATCATTATTAAATTTTGTTCTGCATCTCTTTTTAAATCTAATACTTGGTATGCTTTACCAAAATCTTGAAATTCTGTTTCGTATGTTTTTGCTGTTGTTACATAGTCTTTAATTCCGTTCATTATGTGGAATTTTTGTAAGTCTACTTCTCTTTGTTGCATATTGTTTTTAATGTTTAAATTGACTATTACAAAGGCACTTTTATCACTTATTTCTCTTCCTGCGTAGTCTTTGTCTGTATAATAACTTTTATTTATGGTTATTGTATAACCATTTGCATTTAATGATTGACCTTGTTTGTATGATTTATTTGTTACAAATACAAATTTATATGTACCAAAAAGGAGTAACACAAATAAAACTGATGCTACTATGTTTATTATTAATTTATGTTCTATATAAATATAGCTTATATTTCTAAAGAAACGCTTTGTACCTCTTTTTAAGCTATCTTTATCAAAATTAATATTAATTTCTAATTCTTCTCTATCTTCATTGCTTAGTTCAAGAAATTCTTCATCTGATTGGAAATTAAATTTCTTTAGGTCTACACCTACGGAACGTACTAAGAAAATTAACATTGATGGATATTGAAGTACTCCAGCAATAAACAAGAAGTCTCGTACCGCTCTTATACCAGCAGAGTCAACTATCCCATTATATTGATCAAAGAAACTCTTTGCTGAAAAGAATACTATTACCATAAAAATATATGTAAAGGCTGGAATTATATATAATTTCCATGGTTTCTTTTTATGATGTAATAATATAATTAAAACTATACTTCCTATAAACAATAATAACATTGCTAGTATTGGCAAGAATGAAACATAATTAGTTATTGGTTCATTATACATATCATATGTTTCTAGGCGCATAAATTCATTTACAAATGATGTTATTTGTAAATGTTTGTAATATATAAAAGCACTTAAAAATAATAATATGATGTGTATTTTCTTAAAATGTTTTATTAAAAAGGCATACGGTTTTCTAATTATCATTTGTATCTACACTCCCTTACCCTATTCTTTTTTAGTATATCGTATTTTTTATAAAAATAAAAGATGGTAATGTAGAAAAAAGTCCCTATTTATATAAGGACTTTTTAATTTTAAATAATAAAAAAAGATAATCATGCTTGATTATCTTTATTTATTTAATTTCAATGATTTCAACATCATATGAACCATTTGGACTTTCAACTGTTACAATGTCTCCAACCTTGTGGTCAAATAATGCTTTAGCGATTGGTGATTCATTAGAAATCTTACTTTCAAATGGATCTGCTTCTTGAGAACCAACGATTTTGTATTCGTCTTCTTCATCATCGTCAACATATTTGATAGCAACAGTATTTCCAATACCAACTGTATCATTTGATACATCTGTAATGATTGAAACATTTTCTAACATTTTTTCTAATTGTTGGATTCTTGCTTCTATTTGAGCTTGTTCATTACGAGCTGCATCATATTCTGCATTTTCAGATAAGTCTCCTAAAGATCTTGCTTCTTTAATGGCAATAATGTTTTCTGGACGTCTTACATTTATTAAGTTGTCTAATTCTTTCTTTAAATCTTCCAACCCTTGTTGTGTTAAATACACAGTGTTTTTATTTCCCATTTCTATCACCTCATTGTAAATGTTTATCTAAATTTTTAGATAGTTGAACTCTAGACTCAACTTGCGATAGTATAACATATTTAAAAAATTATTTCAATATATTATTGTGATTATTTTTTCGCAGTTGCTGGTCTTTTTGAATAAGTAAATTTATAAGTTTTTTCTGTATCAATATTTTCAATGATTTGTTCTAAGTCACTTTGTGAGAATTCGTCAATTTCAGTAATGCAGAATGGATCATTTCCTTCTTCTGTCATTTCGCTAAACCATCTTCTCTTACGTGAAGATAATCCTACTAATGAATTTTCATATTGATTAAATGTAGCTAACTCTTTTCTATGATCATCACGATATTTAATTTTTCTTAATTCACTTACTTTTCCAGCATTTTTAACTAATGAACATACTGCTGGGATTGCTGTTGCTACTGTAAGAATTCCTGCTCCAATTGCAACTGTAAATGGATTTGGTAATAATCCAGCTGCTACCGCTCCAATAACTGGACCACCAACGATTGATGCAGCTGTCATAATTCCAGCTTTTGTTTTTCTTTTTTCGAATACACTAATATTTCCTACACCTGCTGCTGCTTGTTTTTCTTGTTGTTCAATAATTTTCTTTAAGTTTTCTTCACTATACTCTAAATTATTAAATACACGACCGTCTGCAAATACAACTCTTAATGTTTCTGTAGTTTCTCTACTATCATCTTCTGTTACAGTTGTTTCTGTTCCTGTTTTAACATCTAAAATATATTTTGGTTCGGCTTTACGATCTAATCTAAAATCTTTCATTCTATCATCCCTTTATAAATAAATTTGCCTACTTCCCCTTTTATCAGAAAGCAGGCTAATTATATCATATTTCTTAAAAAAATGCAAGTGTTTACTGCATTTTATGGTTATGATTAATTAATTCAGATATAAATAAATCGTCAGTCATACCAGCAATAAAATCTATTACCATTCTTTTTTTAGGTGTATTTTTAAGATAATTATCATTAATATGATTTAAAAAATATTCATAAATGATATTTGTTTTATCTTGTTTCTCTATCGCATTTAGATAATCATTAAATAGTATATTCATTCCAGTTTTATAATATTCTTTTTCCTCTAATGTCATACTTTTGCTATATATATTCTTGGAATTAAACTTTTTTAATGCAAATAAAGCATTATATATATTTTCACTCATTCCAATATATGGTTTACCAATACTTTCTTTTATAATATCTAAAATTATAGTATTTATTATTTCTTTATTTGTAGTACCTAAAATGTCAGATATTTCCTTTGGAATTTCTTCTCTTTTTATTTTTCCTAGACTGATGGCATCTTCGATATCTCTTCCAATATAGCCAATTATATCGCTGATTCTAACAACACAGCCTTCTAGTGTCATTGGACTGCACTTCTTTGTTGCGGCATAATCTTTATATGAATTTTCAAATTCTTTTAAAAATTCTTCTTTGTCCTTTTTCATTGGTATATATTTATTAGATAGCATTTCTCCATTGTGACACATTATTCCATCTAGAACTTGAATTGATAGGTTTAATCCTTCACCCTTGTTTTCAACATACATACAGTGTCTAACACTTTGAATATTATGAGCAAATTTTTCACCTAGTTCTCTTTGTGATATTTCATCTAATATGTATTCTCCTTCATGTCCTAGTGGAGTATGTCCAATATCATGACCTAAGGCAATTGCTTCTATTAAATCTTCATTTAAATTTAATGCTCTACCAATTGTTCTTGCTACTTTACTTACTAGTTGAACATGTATCATTCTTTTAGAAATGTGATCATTTTCCTTATAAGAGAATACCTGTGTCTTGTCCGCATATCTTGTGTAGCTTAGTGAATGAATAATTCTATCAATATCTCGAAAGTAATTTGGACGAAGATCTTCCTCTAAGGGTTTAAGACGTATTGCATCTTTACTTTTTGTTGCATATTCACTTAAGTTTTCTTCTTTTGATAGAAAGTTTTGTTTAGCTTGTTCTAAATAATTCATATTATCACCTTATTTTTTTGTACCTTTATAAGTTCTAACTTTTTGTTTAACTGTTGGTTCTTTTTGTGATTGAACTGGAATTCTTGTTCTAATGTTTTCATAGATTTCTTTAAATCTTACGTTATCACATTCATAATCATCTACATAATCTTCTATCATTGTTGGTGTTACTAAATGTTCTTTATTTAGTGAACTCTTGAATACAACTAAATGATAGCCAGTTTCTTCTGCAATTCTTGTATTATGATAACTTTCATCAATGCGACCAAATTGATTTATTTTTGCTGAATCAGGCAATACATCAATTTCATGCTCTGTTAATAGTTCACAAACGTGTCCCAATCTTTTTTCAACAATTATGTCTGAAATATAAATTGCTTGACCTCTAAAACCATCTTTATATCTTATTTCATATAAATCAGCATAATAATATTTTGGCATTTTTACACATCTCTTTTCTTAATTAG
Organism: Bacilli bacterium; assembly: GCA_017622175.1. Lineage (GTDB taxonomy): Bacteria > Bacillota_I > Bacilli_A > RF39 > UBA660 > JAEDES01. Next base: position 78,926 of record JAGARQ010000029.1, read on the forward strand.
TCTAATCATAGAATATTCTGGAATATTTATGTCTGTATCTAGATATATATAATAAATATTATCTGGATGTCTTGCTACATCTATTGATTCTTTATTTTCATCAAATAATTTTTCTACATTAAAAGATATTACTTCTCCAGATGGTGTGAATAATTCTAATGAGTCACCTACTTCAAAATAATTTCTTTCATAGAATTTTATTAGTTTTGTTTCATTATCATACTCTATTACTTGACCTAAGTAATCTTGGTTAGATATTTCTTGTCTTCCTGTATAGTATTGATCTGTTTCATCTGCTTCTTTTGTGAAATAGTGAGTTGATACTTCTCTATTTGCTACTCTGCTTAAACGATATTCTAATAATTCTAGTTTTTCTTTTGTTAAAGCGTTTGAATAAATTGAATCTATTAACTCTCTATATGTACCTATTACTGTTGCTAGATAATATAGTGAACGCATACGGCCTTCTACTTTTAATGATTTAACACCAATTTCAATTAAATCTTTTATATGATTGGCCATATTTAAGTCTTTTGTTGCCATTGTAAATTTCTTTTCTTCATCTGTTTCGAAAGCAAAACGACATACTTGAGAACATCCTCCACGATTAGCATCTCTGTTAGTTACATAATTCGATAATGCACATCTTCCAGAAAAACATGTACACATTGCACCATGAATAAATACTTCAATATCTACTTTTGTTTTATCAATTATTTCTTTGATTTCATTTTTTGATAATTCTCTTGCAAGGACTACTCTATCTATTCCTTCTTCTTTAAAATATTCTACTGCAGAATAATTGCTTGTTGAGTTTTGGGTTGATAAGTGAACTTCAACATTTGGATAATTTGTTTTTATATGAGAAATAATAAATGGATCACTTACTATAAAAGCGTCTATTCCTGCATCTACTACTTCTTTAATATATTCTTCTACCCCATCCATATCTTCATTATGGAAAACAATATTTAGGGTAAGATATACTTTTTTATTTAGTTTATGAGCAAAGTCACAGCCTTCTTTTATTTCTTCAATTGAGAAATTTGTGGCATTGGCACGTAAACTATATTTTTGTCCTCCAATGTATACAGCATCTGCTCCATATGAAAGAGTTACTTTTAGTCTTTCTAAATCACCTGCTGGTGATAATAATTCTACTCTATCCATTTTTCTTCACCTGATATATGGTTTTCTTGAAGAAGAAGTTTGTATTTGTACCAAGTTTTTCATATTTAGTTACATAATTACTATCTGTACATGAATCATTAATGTAGTTTCTTGTATCAGTTAATATTTCTAAGAATAAATCTTCTTCTATGCCATACCCTCTCATAATAATATACTCTAAGCCATTATCATATAAATCCTTAATTACACTAGTACCATTAATAATATCTTTTAAGAAGAAACTTGTACCATTTTTATCTTCGGCTAAGTGATAGGTTGATGATGTAACTTTTTCTAAGACATCCAAACTACTTTTTGATTCCTTATTTAAATCTTTATAATAATTTGTAATTAATTTTCTTTTGGAAAAAGCAACACTAGGTAATCCTAGAACTTCTACCATTGATGTAATTGTAGATTTCTTTATTATTTCAATAATTTCTTCTAAAGTTATTTCTTTTCCAAGGAGAGCATATTTCACTCCTTTGGAATGGTAATAATTACATGTTTTGTAATTATTAACCATATGTGTTTGACTCCATACTAAATCAGTATTTAGATTTAGTTCTTTTTTTAATTTTAAAAGTGCTAAATCATAGAAGAAAATACCATTTAAATTTAATGTGTCTAGTTCTTTTAAAATATCTTTTAATGGTTCAATGTCATTATTTAGTAAATTTTTATTGATATTTACATATATTTCTAGTTGTGGATTATTTATTTTTAGTTGTTTTATTTCATCTAGTGAATAATATATTGGACTTTGTACTGAGTAATCTTTTAATGATACTATTAGTCCATTTACGATATCTTTATATATATTATTTTTATTGCTTGGTTCTATTAAAAGTTTCATAAGTCACCTCGTTCATATTATATAATAAAGTCTAAAAAAATAAAACACCCAACTGTGTTTGTTTAGGTGTTATTTACTTCACTTGAAAGTGGTTTGTTTTCTTCTTCTGTTACTGGTGATGATGCTATTTCAAATTCAAAACTTTTATCTGAAAAATATTCTTCTTCACCAAATATAGAGTGAGCTATAAATGTTTTAAAAGCAATTAGTTTTCCATCTCTTACATAATAAGATAAGTGGTCACTATATTTACTTACTCCACGCCATTTTAGGAAACAATTAAAGTTACATTCATTGGCAGAATAATATTTTTCTTTTAATATATCTGCATAATAATTTTGGAATTGTCTTTTTATTTTGTATTCTACATTTGACTTTGTTATTCCAAAGAATTGTAGTAATGCATCATCCGCTATAACTTCTTCTCTTTCTAGGTTGATATTATATGTTCTAAAGTATGGTTCAGGAGCATATGTTGTGTCATTATTGATAACTTTTATTACTAAAGAAAGAATTATCCCGTTAATATCATATTCATATGTTATTACACTTTTTTCTTTCATGTATTTGTCACAGAATAATAATATATCTTTATTCACTTCTTTAAATACATCTGCTTTTAAATTAACATATGGAACTTCTTTTGTATATTTTGTACTTGTATCTGAATATTTTGTATATACTAAATACATGCCTTTATCTTGTTTAATATTGTTATAATTTACGTTGGTTGTATTATGATAAAAAACTACCATTAAGAAAGCAATTAATATTACTGTTCCAGCGATAAGGCTGGCTTTTTTTGTACTTTGACTAACTTTGGTTGGTCTTTTTACTTTTCTAACTCTTCTTATATTTCTATTACTAGCCATATTCCCCTCCTATTAATTTACACCATTTATTCTCATAATTCCTAGGATAGCGTGACTGGAACAAGTTCTATAATCTGGATCAAGAACTACTCCCCATTTTGAGCCTTTTGCATGAACAACTTCTGTTCCAATTCCTGTTAGAATTCCTACGTGTCCATCGTACATTACTAAGTCTCCTGCTCTAATATCTGCAGGACTTACTAATTGATAAGTAGATTTTGCAGCCCATTGTGTGGAAGTTGTTCTATTTAATTGAATTCCAAAATGTCTAAAGACACCTTGTACAAAACCACTACAGTCTGTTGGAGTGTATGGTAATTCTCCATTCCAAGTACCACCATAAACATATCTTTGTCCAACAAATCGTTTGGCATAAGCTACTATTTCTGCACCCCTCATTGAAGATTGACCATTACCAGGCTGTGGTGTTGTTCCTGTTGGATTGGATGGTGTTCCTGGTTTATATAAACTTGGATCAATAAGAATTGATTTTCTATCATCACCTTTATTTGGATCAATATATCTAGCTTTTCCAGCTTGGGATACTTCACTAGATATTTTTGCAAGTTCCCAACAATCAGCTATTTTGAAAGTTGATGTTTGGCTTACCATTCCTAAAACAACATCTACAATAACTGGTATAAAGAAACATATTAGTGCGGCTATAGCACGATTTGTTATTTCTTTCATACCATTTTTTCTTTCTGGATCATTCATTAATTTTATTAGTTGTATTGTTACTCCAATGATTAATAAAATTGGAACTACTATTTGAAAAATATTAAAAAACTTGCGAACTATATCTAATACTGTTGCTAAAGCAAAATCGGTACAACAAGTTCCTAATGTATCATTACATGTTAATATTTGAAAATATTGCATTGGTTTCACTTCCTTGCTTCTTAAGATTATTTTATCAAATTTATATTTTTTTGGGAATTATTTTATATTAGACTTTACAGAATAAAAAAAGATGTATAAACATCTTTTATTGAGGTCTTGAAATAGCTATTCCATCACCAATTTCTAAAAATTCTGTATCATACTTTTTATTTTCTTTTAGAAATGTTGCATAGTCTTTAAGTTTTCTAACTAAAGCTCTTAGATTTCTACTTTTAATATCTTCAGGATCTTTGTTTACTAAACCATGGAAATTCATATTATCAGTAATAATTGTTCCTTTAGGATTTAGATATTTAGAGAACATTTCAAAAAATTTAATATTTTGAGCTTTAGCAGCATCAATAAAGATCAAATCATAGGTACCTTCAATTTTTACATCAAATGCATCTTTATATATTAGATTAATTCTATCTTCTAAATGAAATTTTTTTATATTTTTTACTGCTTCAAGATATCTTTTTTCATCTCTTTCAATTGTTGTTATTTCGATTTGTTCATCTACTAGTGCCATTTTTATTGCAGAATATCCTATAGCAGCACCTATTTCTAATATTCTTTTTACTTTATGTTTTTTTATATATTCTGTTAAAAACTCGATTCCATCTTTTGTCATGATTGGAACATTATTTTCTTCTGCATATTCTTCAATGCGAACTAGTTCAGTTTCTACCATATCCAGTCACCTTTTTCTTTTATTTCTTTTACTTTGGCATTGTGTTCTGCTAAAGTGCTTGTGAAATATATTTTACCATACTTATCCGCAACAAAGTATAAATAATTTGACTTTGTTGGTGAAGTAGCGGCTTGGATTGATGATTCTGAAGGGTTACAAATTGGTCCAATTGGCATTTTTCCCATCATAGATGTTGAACGAGTGTTGTATGGGTTTACGGTTGCAAATTGAGCTGTTGTTAAATCTTGTGTCATTGGGTGTTGAAGAGCATAATAAGTTGTTACATCACTACCTAAATTCATTCCTTTTATTAATCTATTTTCAAATACGTTTACTATTTGCTTTCTATTTTCAGTATTTGTTCCTTCTAGTTCTGCAAGGGATGCCATGGTTACATAATAATGAACTGGTAATGTCATACTATCTTTATATTTATTTAATACTTTTTCTGTTTGATTTAACATAGTTTCAATTATTGCTTCAACTGAAACATCTTTATTTGAAAATTGATATGTATTTGGTGCAAGATATCCTTCTAATGGATAATAAATGCTTTCATTTAAAATATCTTCTGTTAAAAACCAATAATTATCAACTAATTTTTTAGCATAATTTTTATCTTTCATTATTGCTATTACTTCATCATATGTGTGATTTGTTTTATTAGAAATTGTTTTACTATAATCAGTTATCCATTCTCCTTCTTTGAAGGTAATTGTTATAACATCTGGATTATAACTATTTCCACTTTCTAGTACTTTTACTATTTCTTCTAAAGACATATCTTTTGTCATGGTATAAGTTGAAGCCTTCATAGGAGCTGGCCTTTTTACTTTAATATATATATTAAAGAATAGTTCACTTCTTATTAAGCCTTTTTGTTTTAAAATTACACCAATTTGACGAGATGTTGTTCCATTAGGAATTATTACTTCTACTTTATTTTTGTCATTTTTATTAACTGGGCTTGTAAAAATAGACCAAGTTATTCCTAATGCAATTGCAATTATAATTAAAATTATTAAGATTATTAATAATGGTTTTGCCTTCATTTTCTTCTTAACTGTCATTAAAGACCTCCTCAAGAAAAAATAAAGAGCTTTTATTGCTCGTTATTTTGTGATTTCTTTTTAATTTCTTCTTGTAGTGTTTCTAAAATTGTTTCAATTACTTTCCATTCTTTTTCAGTTTCAATTGCTTCTAATCTTCCATTATTATCTTCTGGATGATAGATTGATGCATAAACTTCAATATTTCCTTTTTCATCTCTAGTATTATCTGTATATACAATGTAGTTTTTCTTTGTTTCATCACTTTCAAATGTGAATAAAACATCGTATTCTACTTCTACTCCATTTTCATCTAACATTGTGAATGTATTCTTTTTCATAATTAATTCCTCTTTCTATCTAAAAATGTTTGTAATATTATAGTGGCTGCTACACTATCAACTACTTTTTTTCTATCTTTTCGTGAGACATTTCCCATAATCAACATATCTGTAGCACTTTTCGTAGTTAGTCTTTCATCTTGAAGATGAATTGGTATTGTTACTAGTTTTTCTAGTTTTTCTTTAAATTCTAAACTAAGTTCGCCTTTAGGGCCAATTGTATTATTCATGTTTTTAGGAAAACCTAATACAATTTCATCGATTTTCAATTCTTCTACTAATTGTTGTACTTCTGTTAGTAGTCTATCATATTCTTCATTATGACGAATTGTTTTATATGTGGACGCAATTAGTCCTGTTGCATCAGATGTGGCAATTCCTAAGGTTCTACTTCCTAAGTCTAATCCTAAATATTTCATTACTTATTTTTCTTTTGGAATTCTACTAGTAATATTTCTACGATTTTAGCGCGATCAATTTCTTGAATTTTATTTCTAGCATCTTTATAACTTGAAATATATCCTGGATCTCCACTGATTAAATATCCAACTATTTGGTTGATTGGATTGTATCCTCTTTCTTCTAATGCCGCATATACTTCTTTTAAAGTTACACGTGTCATTTCTGTATCAAGTTCTTGCACGCTAAATAAGCTTGTATTTTCTTGTGACATATGATCACCTCACTATAATATTTATATTTTAATTTTATCATTATTTACCTGTAATTACAATAATCGTTTTATTATGCGGCATAGAAAAATGCCATGTAAATTGTAAATACTAAGAATAATAAAGTTATTATACAACCATTAAGTTCTTCAAACCAACTACTTTTATTTTTAACACCTAATGATAATGTAATTAGCGCTCCTCCAATTAGACCACCAATGTGAGCTGCATTATCTACTCCAGAAATTAAAAATCCTGAGATTAAGTTAATTACTAGTAATGGTAAAATTTGACTTTTGATAACGTTTCCTAAATATACACGATAGTGATATCCAAAGTATAATAGCGCTCCCATCAAACCAAAGATGGCTCCACTAGCACCAACTGATGCTACATCACCATTAAAGATAATTGAGAATAAACTTCCAAATAAGGCACTAACAAAATAGATAACAATATATTTTGCTTTTCCTAGGAAACTTTCAAGTTGACTACCTAGAACATATAATGAATAGCAGTTTACTGCTAAATGTACTATTCCAGAATGTAAAAATGTTCCTGTTAAAAGTCTATAATATTGACCATATCTGATACTTGGTCCATGAACACAAAAGTCTAGAATAATGTTATTTAATTCTCCAAATAATGCTGGTGCTATATACATAATTACATTAAAAGCAATTAATATATATGTAATCATCGGAAACTTACTTTTAAACACTTTTTCAACTTTTTTTGCATCTTCTTGGTTGTGCTTGTTAATATCACCAGTAATCTTCATAAATAATTCAGTCCCCTTTTCAGTAAATTTTAATTTCTTTTTTAAATCTGGGAAGGCTTTTTTAGCTTCTTCATTTTTATTAAGATCACTTTCTTCTTTTAGACGAATGCAAAGATTATTTTTTGTATTAGCCTCTTCAGTATTAACATTGTCACCCATATTTAAGAAAAATGATGCTACGTTCATATCAAATATAGATAAAGTTTTTCTTTTTATCTTTTTCATGATTCTTTTTGTTTTAAATTTATCAAAATCAAATTGTTCATCATTGTGGATATATCCAGAAACAATTCTAACAACTTGATATTCTTCTTGTAGGTTTTCTAACCAAATTTCATCTTCAACCCCTTGAAGAATAATAGGATTATAATTTTTTTCGGTAATAAAATAATGAAGAAGTTTCATCGCCATTACATTTTTATCATCGAATAAGACATCATCATGCTTCATGTTTTGTTTACCTCCTAAAATACTAATAATATTATAATATAAAACATAAAATAATAAAAGAGGTGATTATTTTGTTAAGAAAGTTTTTTATATTTATTTTATGTCTTGCTCCATGGTTTTTAGCAACATTAGTTCCAGTTGATTATAATTATTATAATGATATTATTTTACCATGGTTTGCTCCTCCTACTATATTTTATAGTATTGCTTGGACAATTGTTTACATATTAATTGCATTAACAATAACTATGATAATTGATTCTTATAAGTTTAAAGAGATTCCTATGTCTTATAAAATAACATTACTTGTTAATTATTTATTTAATCAAAGTTATACTTTAGTATTTTTTGGACTTAAAAATAATTTTTTAGGTTTTGTTAGTTGTTTGGGCACTTTAATTAGTTGTTTATTTTTAGTTAATGAGACTTATAATTTAAAAGAAAAAAGTAGAAAGTACTTTATTCCATATATTTTACTTTCTACTTTTGCTGTTATTCTTTCATTTTCAATTTATATTTTAAACTTATAAAAACTTCAGTTTGACTGAAGTTTTTTTACATTTCATTATAAGTTTTTGCAATATTTAATGCTTTATTATATTCAGTTTCAAGTTCAGTAAAATGTTCTTGAACGAATGTCGAATCATTTTCTTTACTTTTTAATTCATGTTGATAAGAGATATCTGCTAAAGACATAAAACCTAAGTATTTGGCATCACTTTTTAAAGAGTGAACTTCTATAGCATAGTTTTCCATATCATTGTTATCTTTATAATTAATTATGTTTTGCCATTTTTCTTCTACTTCTGATAAGAAATCTGAAATAGTCATATTATACATTTCAATATCTCCTAGTAATTCTAGGGCTTTATCTAAATCAACTTTATTTTCTCTTAAGTATGATTCTTTTGAAGGAGCAATTGGTTCAACTAATTCTAATTCTTGTGTTGTTTCTAATAGTTCTATTTCGTCCTCTTCAGGGGGATTTGGACTAGTTTGATATTTACTGAAAATTGTATTACATACTCTAATAAGTTCATCTTTTTCTATTGGTTTTGCTAGATAATCTTCAAATCCTTCACTTAGATATTTTTCTTTCATTCCCGTAATAGCATTTGCAGTTAGGATAACAACTGGTTGATTAAATCCATCAAGTTCTTTTAGTTTATGGAATGTTTCTACTCCACTCATCTTTGGCATCATATCATCCATTAAGATAATATCAAATACTTTTCCTGATTTAATTAGTTCAATACAATCAAATCCATTATCTAATGATGTTATGTTGTTAGCATTAAATCTTTCTAATATCTTATTAGCAACTTTTATATTTAATGAGTTGTCATCTACTAATAAAATCTTTTTATCTTTTAAATCTAGGGTTGTTTTTATTTCTGTTTTTTGTTCTACAAGAACTGGAGTTTTTTCAATACTTTGATTTAAGACAACTGTGAATTTAGAACCTTCTCCGTAAACTGTATGGACAAGTATTTTTCCACCCATTAGTTCAATTAATTGTTTAGTAATCGCAAGTCCTAGACCAGTTCCTTCAATAGTTGTATTTCTATCTTCATCAAGTCTTTGGAATTTAGTAAATAATTTATCAATACTTTCTTGTTTAATTCCTCGGCCAGTATCTTCTACTGTGATTATTAATTTAGATATATTATTACTATTAATACAATTTACTTCATAACGTACTGAACCTTTATCAGTATATTTATAGGCGTTACTTAAAAGGTTGGTAATAATTTTTTTAAGATTAGCATGGTCTCCAAATAATGTATCAGGAAGATCCGGAGCAATATAATAGCTAAAATCTAAGCCTTTTTCTTGCATTTTTGGTGTTATTAACTTAGCAAGTCCTTCAAATGTTTGTTTTGCATTATATTTAGAATTTACAATTTCAAGTTTACCTGCTTCTATTTTAGAAATATCTAGAATACCATTGACTATTTCTAAAAGTGTTTTTGATGCATTTACAATATCTTGAGCATTTTCTTTAGCTTCTTCTAATGAATTAGATGACATTATGTAATCACTAAAACCAACAATGGCATTTAATGGTGTTCTAATTTCATGTGACATACTTGATAAAAAGTCAGTTTTAGCGTGATTGGCTTTGTCAGCTTGTTCTTTAGCCACATCTAATTGATGTATCATTTTAACATCAGGATTTTCTATTGTGTTATACATTAAAAAAATAAGAAAAGTTTCCATTGATGTTGCTAATGTTAATGCAGGATTCATTTGTTGAATCAGTGCAACTGCGCCACATCCAATAATATATGCAAATAATAAAAGTGTTTTTTTCCTTTTTATATTCTTAAATTTAAATATCATCATGCCAACACATAGTAATGTACAAATTGTAGATACAAAATACACTACATTGGCAGCTGGTCCAGATGAGTACATCACACCATTATTACTATATAATTCTATGGGAACAACTAATACAACTATAGCCATTATCATTTCAAATATTGAGGCAATAAGTCGTATTTTATTATGAACTTGTTTAGATTTGTTTTCTGTTCCATCTATAATTGTAATATATACTGCATACATTCCGAATAAAATTGCAAATGTTAACAAGTATACAAGAAATAATTTATTAATCAATATTACTAAAATATTTTCTGTTCCTAAAAAGTATATTGAAGAAATACATCCAAACTCTAATAGTATTCCTATTAAATTGCTTACAACCATAATACTAAACATTTTTGTTTCATATGTTTTTATATGTTTTTTGGAAAAAAATATAATATTTAAAAATATAGAATATAGCAAACTAACACATAAAATTGCAATTCCCATTCTATACCACCTCTATTATAAATATATCATAGTTGAATAAAAAAAAATAGATTAATCAAATCTATTTTTTATATACTTTTGATGATTCTCCAATTGACACTAATTCAATCTTCGAATCATATCCTACTTCTACAGGTTTAACACACTTAGATGTTACACCTTCTTGTTTAAGTGCTTGACCATTTCTTTTTCCACAACCAGTCAATTCAAAAGATTCGTCAAAAGAATGAACTCTATATAATAATCTTGATGTAAAATCTTCTCCAAACTGTTTTTTACATCGTTGATCTGCACTATATAGAATTTGTGGTAATTTTGTTTTTTCTGGTTGAAGTTCTACGTGAGCAACATAATAACTAGTCTCAGGATCTTCAACAACTTCACAAGATAAAATATTTTTCGTATCTTTTAAAATTGTATCTGCTACAACAAAAGGTGGAAGTGTTTCTTTTTCTGATGGCATTCTTCCTTTCATATGAACTCCACCCATACTATCTATGTAGCTATAAACATTACAGTCTCCCCAAACTTTTCCATTTGCATCTTTAATAAAAAATCTTTCTGTTGCTTCAGGATTATTTTTGTAACATTTCATATTACATGGCGAATTTGCAACTAAACGTCCCATTTGATATGGTTGACATTCTTTTCCTTCTTCATCTAAAACTGCTACATCTACCATTTGAAAAGGATTTAGTCCGGCAACTTGTTTTTTTAACAATCTTCCTGGAGTTTTACTTTGCAAGGCTCTAAATAAAATCCAGAATATACCACCATGTTCACAATCGCCACCTGCCACTGACATGGTAATTGGCGATACAGGTGATGGTATTTTATTTCGACCAGCCTGCAATCTTCTTAAACCTTTATTTAAGAATTTTTCTTCATTCCTTTCTAATGGTTCACCAACTGAGAATGGTATTAGTAAAAATGGCATTTTTATATTTTTATATTTTGGATCATATAATACCTTTTTCATTGTATTAATCCAAAAACTTCTTGTAGCAACAACATATGTTGGCTCATTGATAAGTAATGAATCAATAAAGAAATCTTTATCATAAATTGGTTCTAAAGCAAGTTTTGAACCTTGCATTAACGAATCTGAAATACTAGATATTATGTCAGTGTTTGAGTGAGTTGGTATTTGCGCTTGAATTGTAAAATTCTTCATTGAAGCAGATTTTTGCACATCAGTATCGTGACATCGACCAATTGTAATAAAACTTCTTACAGTATGTACAATGGCTTTAGCTCGTGTTGAATTTGTAGAACCACTTGAGTATGTAATTGTAAATTCATCATCAAGATCAACATCTGAAAGTAACCATCCTTTAAATGATTCTCCAACTTTTAAAAATTCTTTTATATCACATATATTAGAGTTTGTTTGCTTATGATGCTCAACACTATTTACAAATTTTCCATGTGCCTGGTCAAATAGTTCATATGGATTACCTGTTTTAGGTAACGAATCTGTTAGGGATGTCATAATTATTTTTGAAATATGACTATCAGCTATCGCACCTTTCAATTCATCATATTTTCCATCTTCTACAAACATTAATTCTGCATTACATCCATCAATTATTTCAGTAATGTAATCCTTGTCAAATTCTGTAGAAAAAATATTTGCTTTTGCCCCAATCATACTAATCGCACCAAGTAAATAAACAAGTTCCGGTGTATTCGACATACAAATTGGAATCTCTGTTCCTTTTGTTACACCTAACTGTTTTAATGACTGTGCATATTTTCGCATGTTCTCAAACATTTCTCCATAAGTCACTTCTGTGCCTCTATAGAACAATGCAATATCATTTAAGTTATTTTTATTTCTATGATATAGTTCTTCATACCATGAGTGATTATGGTTTTGTTCTAATTCTTCAAGAACATCTTGAATAAATCTATCGTTTTTTTCTTTCTTTTTTTCTGAAAAACTTTTTCTTTTAATTTCTCCGGCTTTTGTCGATAAACTTAATTTTTCTTTTGAAATTTTTAACAATTCTTTTATATTAATCATATTAACCTCCTGAAATGGCTATTATTCAAGTTAAGTATATCATTATGTTTTTTTAGATAACAACAAATTTTACTTATTTAGACATAAAAAAGAGAGTTTTAACCTCTCTTTATTTGTTTTCTTCTTTGTTTTTGTACTTTTTTCATTTCTTTTATTGCTTCATTTGTACTTCTTTTTTCTTGTTTTTTACGTTCTTTTCTAGCTTGTTGGTCTTTATAATACTGATTCAATCTTGAATGTTCGAAGTTTTCAACTATTGTATCTATGTCTTCCTTACTTGCTTCTCTAATAGGATATTTTTCATTAATAAAATCATCTATTAATAATTGTGTTTCTCCATCTTCTAACTTTTGTGCAATACTACTATCAGTTAATATATATGGAGCAGATACACAATTATATGTTCCTTCATTCTTTTTTAGATAAGTTCCTTTTTTAAAGCTTCGACCAGTCAATGTTTCTTTATAACCAAATGCTGTTTTCTTTACTAATATATCGTCTGTTATTACTTTTACTGCACCATTGCCATAGAAAAACAGTGGTTTTATCATTACCATTTTAGCTACATATAATTTTGCCATATTATTCCTCTATCCTTAATTCTTCTAATTTTTCCAAGAATTCTTTTGGTGGTTCTACTTCAAAGAATATTTCTTTACCAGTTCTTGGATGATTAAATTTAATTGATTTTGAATGTAGCATTTGGCCAAAGTCAATTGCTTTACCTTTACCATAGGCTGGGTCATTTAATACTGGGTGATTTATATAAGCAAGATGTACTCTAATTTGATGAGTTCTTCCTGTTTCTAGAATACATTCGATTAAAGTATTTTCTTTAAATTGTTCTAATACTCTAAAGTGAGTTATTGCTTCTTTGGCATTTTGATCTGTTACTGCCATTTTTTGTCTATCAGTTGTATCTCTTCCGATAGGTGCATCAATTGTTCCTGTGTCATGTTTAATAAGGCCTGTTACAATAGCTAGATAATGACGTTCTACTTCTTTTTTAGAAATCATTTCAGATAGTTTTTCATGTGTCCATTCATTTTTAGCTACTAACATTAATCCTGATGTATCTTTATCTAATCTATGAACAATTCCTGGTCTATGTTGTTCTCCACCAGTAATATTAAATCTATAAAGTAATGCATTTACTAATGTACCTGTATAATGTCCTGGTGCTGGATGAACTACCATTCCACTTTTTTTATTAATAACTAATAAATCATCATCTTCATATACTACATCAATTTCAATATTTTCTGGTTCTACATTTATTTCATAATTTAAGTCATCATTTACTTCTATTTCATCATTTAATTTTACTTGGTAACTTCCATTTACATTTTTACCATTTACTGTTACTAAATTTTCTTTAATTAATTTTTGTACTTTACTACGAGACAGTTCTAATTGTTCTGATAAATAACTATCTAATCTTGAATTAACTTCTGTTTCTACTTTTATCATAAGAGTTTCCTCCTTCATTTCGACTTGTATTATAACATATCTATTTTTATTTTACCATAAAAAAAGTATTGATTACTCAATACTTTAAATTATATCTTTTATTTGTTCATAGAACATTGGTAATAGTTTGTTTACTAGTTCTTTATCTTCTACTTCTGTAAGTTTATCTCCATTTTTATATAGAAATTTAACATTAGATATTTCATTAATATCTACTAAGTAATAATATATTCTATACTCATAATCAACAATACTTACTACTTGATATTCATTTTGGTCACTTAATGTGACAATATCTTTTATTTCAATCATCTTGATTTACCTTTTAGTTCTTCTTTTGCTTTTGATTTTTCTTCGATGTTTTCTTTTAATCCTTTAATACTTGCACTTGCAATACCTACTCCACCAAAAGCAGTTAATGTATGAAGTAGTCCTCCTGTTATTACACCAAAACCTACTCCAGCAAGTATAATCCCTGCTACTGCGAATATTGAATTTAATGCAATTTTACCATTTGTTCTTTTGATTACTTCTTCTGGTTTTTCAATTTTTTCAATTGTATAGTCTTTTGCCATAAGTTATCACCTCTATTACTTTTATTATAACATATTATTTTTTCTCATTAATAGTCTTTTGATATACTTTTGGTTTGTCGGTTGACAATTCATCCATTGTAAGGTCATAATCAATTTCTCTTACTCGTTGTTTTAAAGCTTCTCTTTCAACAATTCTTTTTACTGCACAAATAGAATTTACAATTACACTTGCACCACTTGTTACACCTACTAAATTGTCAATAACTTCGTTATTAGTAAGTTCTCCACCTATACTAAAAATCGCAAGAGCCATGCCAAGTCCTAGAAAGGCAAACATACCATTTCTATTTATTTTAAAATATAAATCATTGATAGTAGTTTGATACTCTTCTTTTAATTTTTTTGCATATTCTCTTTGTTGTTCATTCATAATGAACCTCCCTAAGCTTTGGAGATTTTCTTTTCTTTTTCTTCTATTAATAAATCAATTATTAGAAGTAATGCTCCAATAGTTATTCCAATATCAGCTAAATTAAATACCGGAAAACTATAATCAAAGAAATTGAATGATAAATAGTCTATTACTGCTTGACGTAACACTCTATCAAATAAATTTCCTATAATTCCACCTACTAAAATCCCCAGAGATATTATAGTTAAGTTGGTTACTCTTTGCAACTTTTTTATATAGTTTTTTAAAACTATTAAACAAATTATACTTATGATTATTAAAAATAGTATTTTATTACCAAATATTGAGAAAGCTGCGCCTGTATTTCTTAAATAAAATAAAGAGAAGAATTTTGGAATTATTTTTATTTCTTGAGATACATCCATGTTATTTATAACAATTAATTTAATAATTTGATCTAATAACATGAAGGCACTTGCTAATGTATAAATTAGTTTTTTATTCTTCATTGATGTTCTCCTCTTCATTTAATTTTTTAATTTTATCTACTATTATTTGGATTTGATCTAGTCTTCTTTCAACATTTCCTCTAATTTTTAATAAATCTCCTCTTTGGATATTGGAATACTGATTATATATTTTTGGGAATAACGTATATTCTAAAGTTGATGTTTCATCACTTCCAGTAATAAAGGCCATTTTATCTCCTTTTTTAGTATTAATTGTTTTTATTTTATCCACAAGTATTAATGTATCTACTTGTTTTCCAAAACTTTTTTCCACAGAAATCAGTGGAATACAGTATGGATTATCTTTTTTATACATTGTGGTTGGATGTGATGATAAGTAGAATCCAAATACTTCTTTTTCTTTTTCAAGTAAGAATGTATTTTCATATTCTTTTTCTATTTCAATATCTGGTTTCATTACTAACGATGGGTCAATATCTTTTGTTAATTCTGCATAGTTAAATAGACTATCTAAATTATAAAATAATGTTGCTCTATTATAATTAAATTCTTTAAAGACATCTGCCATTATTAATGTTTCAAAGTTCTTTTTACCTACACCGGCAATATATAATCTACTAAAACAATCATATATATCTGTAAATGGTCCTTCAGATTTTGCCTTTTTTATTGTTTCCGAAATAACCGAACCTATTGATTTAATATTGGAAATTGGATATATAATTTTATCATCTTCAACAAGATATCTATCTTCGCTCTTATTAATAGTTGGTTTTACTACTTCAATTTTATTTGATTTAGCTTCCATTATATATTCATGTGTTTTTGCTTCACTACCAATTACGTTTGTTAGTAAATTAGCAAAGAAAATTGTTTTATAGTGAGTTTTTAAGTATGCTAATTTGTAAGCAATTATTGCATAAGCAACTGAATGTGATTTGTTAAATCCAAAGCCGGCAAAGTTTAAAACTAATTCATAGACTTTTTTAGCATCATCTACAGAGTGGCCTTTCTTCACACTTTTTTCAATAAACTTTTCTTCTTCAGCTTGCAGTAATTCTAATTTTTTCTTACTCATAGCTCGACGTAAGATGTCTGCTTCTCCTAAGGTATAATCTGCGTATATGCTTGCTAGTTGCATAATTTGTTCTTGATAGATTAAAAGTCCATAAGTGTTTTTTGATATTGATTCTAGTTCTTTATCAATATATTCTATCTTTTCTTCTCCATGTCTTCTTTTTATATAGTTATCAATATTTGAGGCAGCACCTGGTCTAAAGATTGCAATTGCATCACATATATCATCAAATGTTGTTGGTCTTAAACGACGTAGGAAATTACGCATACCAGTGGACTCAAATTGGAAGATTCCACATGTATTAGCAGTTTCAAATACTTTAAATGTTTCTTTATCATCTAATGGTATTTTATTAAAATCAATAACTTCTCCAGTTTGTTCTTTAATATCATTAATAATATTATTTATTGTAGATAGATTTTTTAAACCTAAAAAGTCCATTTTTAGTAGTCCTAAATCTTCTAGGTATTCCATTGTATAACTAGTTAGATACATTCCATCTGCTGTTGTTAAGGGAATTACTTCATCTAAATCTACTTGACTCATAACAATACCTGCTGCATGTGATGAAGTATGTCTTGGGTATCCTTCAAGTTTACAAGCAATTTCAAATAATGTTGTAAGACTTGTATCACTATCAATTCTTGCTTTAAATGCTTGATTTTTATTATAAAAGTCTTTTAATTTTTCTTTTGTAACTCCCGGAATGAATTTACATAATCCATCTACTTTGTATCCTGGAATATTTAAAACTCTAGCAACATCTCTTAGTACTTGTTTGGCACTCATTGTACCGAATGTTACTATTCCGCATACTCTTTTTTTACCGTATTTTTCAATAACATAGTTTATTACTTCTCCACGTTTATCATCTGGAAAATCTGTATCAATATCAGGCATTGTTTTACGAGCTGGATTTAAGAATCTTTCAAATAATAAATCATATTCAAGTGGATCAATATCAGTTATTCCTAATGAGTATGCAACTAATGACCCGGCAGCAGATCCTCTTCCTGGTCCTACTAATATTTTATTTTTTTTAGCAAATTTTATAAAATCGTAAACTACTAGGAAATAGTTTGGAAATCCCATTTCATTGATAATATTTAATTCATATGATAAACGTTGTTTATATTTATCTGGAATGTTTCCATTTAATCTTTTAGTTAGTCCTGCTTTACATAATTCAAATAAATATTTACTAGGATCTTCACAATCATAAATTGGTAATAGTAGTTTTGCTGGTGGGAATTCTAAATTACAACTTTCAGCAATTTTATGAGTTGCTAGTAAACCTGTATTGTCTGTTAAATCTAAAATATTTTTTATATTTAATTCATGGTTTTCAGTGTCATAAATAATATCGTCACTAATAGTTTTTCCATCTCTTATTCGATATAAATATGGAAGTGTTGATTCATCATTTTTAGTTAAGTATAAACTTTCTCTAAAGAAAACTATGTTTGTTGTTTGAAGTAGCACTTCTGTTTGTTCTTTTTTATTTCTATATCCTATATATAGATCTTCATAAACTGATGTTAATTCTTTGTATGTTTCTTTTGAATCATATGGAAGTATGGCTATAACATTTTTGTTATATTTAGATAGTTCTTCTTTTGTTACTTTTCTTTCATTTTGAATACTTGATAATTTAATTAGAGATTTATAGCCATCATAGTCTTTAGCATATAA
>JAGARQ010000030.1 GCA_017622175.1 Bacilli bacterium
ATTTACCAATTTTAGAACGCTTTTCTTTTTCTCTTCCACCAGCCGCACCCGTAACAGTAATTATTTTTTTATAATTAGAAACACTATCTAAAATTGATTTAATACCATTATAAGTATGTGCATAATCTAAAATAATATCAAAACTTTGTCCATAATTTAAATATTCTCTTCTACCTCTAATAGTATTTAACCTAAAAATATTTTTAATTAAATCATCAGCATTCATTCCCTTTAATAAGCAAACTGCAAAAGCCATAGTAACATTATAAACGTTATATAAACCTAATAAAGGACTTTTTATTTTATATATATTGTCTTTGTAAACAACCGTGAATTTGACAAATTTAGACAATTCTTTTACATCTGATATGACAAAATCATTGTCAGAATTAACGCCAATTTTATACACATTATTATTGTCAATTAATTTACAATTTTCGTCATCTCCATTAACAACAACAAATCCATCTTCTTTCAAATAATCAAGTAATGAAAATTTACAATTTCTATAATTTTCAATTGTTTTGTGAACATTTAAATGATCTTCAGTTATATTAGTAAAACAAACAACATCATATTTAAACGATTTAATTCTTTTATGAAGCAACGATTCGCTTGACACTTCCATTACTATATCTTTACATTCATATCCTTTAATTAAATTTAAACTATTATATAATTCCGAAACACAAGGAGTTGTATTGTTTGTCGGATAATACTCATCATTTAAAATAACTCCATTGGTCCCAATACAAGCCATCCCCTTAATTAATTGAGCTATTACTGTAGATGTAGTTGTCTTTCCATCTGTACCAGTAATTCCTATTAAATTAAATTCATCAGGTCTTACATTATAAAACTTACTACAAAGTTCAATATAAAAGTCATTAATATTATCAACTACAACATGTGGAAAAACTCTATTTATATTTCGATCAGAAATAATAAAAGAGGCTCCCTTCTCTATTGCATCATCTATATAATCAAAATGATCTACATTAAAACCTTTAGTGGCAACAAATAAATAATTATTCTCAACATCACGAGAATCATCAGTTATTCCTAAAATATCAATATCATAAGAACATTCTATCAAGTCACATATTTTCATAGTAATAACCTCCTATAAAACATTATGCCAAGAAAAAAAAGAAAAGACAACTATTTGTCTTTTCCAGTAGTTTTTGTTTCTTCTTTTTTATCTAAGGAAATATCGTAATATTCTCTAACTTTCTTTTCAATTTCATCTCTTAATTCAGGAGTATCTTTTAATAATAACTTAACGTTTTCTTTTCCTTGACCAAGTTTTTCACCTTGATAAGAATACCAAGCTCCAGTCTTATCAACAATACCAGCTTCTGCTGCTAAATCAATAATTTCTCCTTCACGTGAAACCCCTTCACCATACATAATATCTACAGTAGCAGTCTTAAATGGTGGAGCAACTTTATTTTTAACTACTTTAATAGTTGTTTTATTACCAACAATTCCTTCACCCATTTTTAATTGTTCATTACGACGAATATCTAAACGAATTGTTGAATAGAACTTCAATGCTCTTCCACCTGGTGTAGTTTCAGGATTACCAAATAATACACCAACTTTTTCACGTAATTGATTAATAAAGATACATGTAGTTTTAGTCTTATTAATTGTTCCAGATAATTTTCTTAAAGCTTGTGACATAAGTCTTGCTTGTAAACCAACATGAGAATCTCCCATTTCACCATCAATTTCTGCTTGTGGAACAAGTGCAGCAACAGAGTCTATAACAATAATACTTACTGCTTCACTTCTAACTAGAGCCTCACAAATTTCTAAAGCTTGTTCTCCAGTATCAGGTTGAGATAATAAAAGTTCATCAATATCAACACCAAGTCTTTCAGCATAAACTGGATCTAAAGCATGTTCAGCATCAATAAATGCAGCTCTTCCACCTAATTTTTGATGTTCAGCAATCGCTTGTAATGCAAATGTTGTTTTACCACTTGATTCAGGTCCATAAATTTCAATAATTCTTCCTCTAGGATATCCACCTACTCCTAATGCAATATCTAAAGAAAGACATCCACTTGAACAAACATCCACTTTAGTATGTTTACTATCACCAAGTTTCATAATAGAACCTTTACCAAATTGTTTTTCAATATCATTTAATACTTGCTCTAAAGCTTTATCCTTGTCTTTAGAAGCATCACTTACTGTCTTCATATTTCCTCCTAATAAATAACTTACAATAACATTGTATAACATATTTTTTTAAATTGCAATACTTTTTCGAACAATTGTTTTATATAATTTGAAACCAATTTCTACCAAAAAAATAAAAACCTCTTTAGTAAAAAAGAAGTTTTTAAATCATTATTCATTTAAATTATTTTATTTCGCTTTTTTAGGAAAAATTAATTCCTTATTAATATTGAAATATTGTACTGCAGAAATAATTGATAAGATACATGCGATGAATAATAAAATATCATCTACATAAATTCCCCAATGTTCAAATGGTGCATTACAGAATAATGCTAAAGTAGTACCAACCATTAAAGTAGCAGTTTTTAATTTTCCTGAACCAATAGCAGCAACAACTTTTCCTTTTCCAGCAGCTTCCATCTTAATTGCATTAACAACAATATCTCTTAAAACAATAATTACTGGTACGATTTCATGAATATATCCATGAGCAGCTAAAATAATTAATACTGAATTAACTAAAACTTTATCAGCAATAGCATCTAACATTTTTCCAGTATCAGTAATTTGATTATTTTTACGAGCTAAATATCCATCTAGCCAATCTGTAATACTAGCAATAACAAATATTACACCAGCAACAATATATTGCGATTCAAAAGCAATAGCACCTACTGCATATGTAGGGAATTGTAATCCAATTTCATAAAATGGAAAACAAAGTAATACAATAATAACAAGCGATAAAATTAATCTTAAAACTGTAAGTTTAGTAGGTAAATTCATAATAATACTCCCTTCTGCCTAACGGCTTTAACTCTTCTACCTGTGTTGGAGCTTTATTAGCATTACTAACAACAAGATAAATAATTAAAATAAGTAAAAGAAATGCTCCAATTCCACCTACTATATACCAAAACGAAATTTTTCTTTTATATTCCATTGTATAAGGTGAACGAGTTTTCCTCTCTTTTTCTTCTTGTTTCTTTTGTGCAGCTTTAATATCATCAAGTGATATCTTAGACGTATGTTCAAATAAAAAACCATTAAACTCATCTACAACTTTATCAGGGTTAAGTCCCAAATACTTTGCATACAATTTAATTTGTTCTTTTAAATTATAAACATCCTTAAAAGCTCTAACATTCCCACTTTCAATGTTTTCTATATGAGATGTAGAAAGTTCTAAATCTTCTGCTGCTTCAGCAATACTAACGCCATTAGAGATTCTAGTACGCTTTAAATACTCACCTAATTCCTTCATAAACACCTCACCATTTTTATCAAATAATAATATAAATAAGCCATGTTTTGTTCCTATTACTAGGCGACAAACATTTATCTACCAGTTTCCTGGTCCTTAACTCCGTTCGTTTCCTTCGTTAAGACTCTCCTACCAATTTTGGATTTCTCTCTCGCGGGGTTTACCACGTTTCATTTCTTCGTTTCCAAAGAACTCGTCTCTGTGGCACTTTATGGATAGAACCATATTCGAAAACTTAGGTTCATCTCCGCCGTTAGCCAAAACTACCCTAGGTTATTTATTCCCTAGGCACGATCACTACAGCCATCACAGACTGTGAGAGCATGGACTTTCCTCAAGGATTTCAAGAATCCCAGCGTTTGTCTATATACTACTATTTATCTTCTTCTTTTGATTTTAATCCATATACCATTTTTTCTAGTTGCGATAATCTTCTCATAATATCAACATTTGTTACATCAGAATTATCTGCACTATTTTTAACAACTTCCATACTTAACTTTGAATTACGAAGTTCTTGTTTCAAAGACATAATTTCAGCAAGTAAATCAGCCTTTTCTTTTTCCAAAGTATTAATCATATTAAGAAATTGCTCATAGTCATCAATAATTATATCTAAAAATTGATCAACTTCTTTTAAACGATATCCACGAGTATCAATTTTGAACTCTTTTTTTAGAATATCTTGTGGCATAAGTGAAATCTTATTTTGATACATTTTTATCACCAATCCCTTATGCTACTATTATCACATTAATGCCCTTTTTTGTCAATTGCTAACGCCTGGTTTATATAATGAATTCTAGACTCTATAGAAATTTTTCTAGTATTATCAACCATTATATTTAAAAGTCTTATCACTTCAAAATTATTCATATAATTATCACCTAAAAAAATAATAATATAAAAAAATTTAAAAATCATAAATTCGACTAAGTTAGTTAAAAAAATACATAAAAATAACATCTAAATAATATAGAATTTTTCTACCCTTTATAGTATAATAAATCATAGGTGATTAGATGAACTATCCAAACGGATTAAAAAAAACTCATCCAGCTTGTATAACTTCTCATAAAAATAGAGGTATGACTCTAGAAAATGAGCTGAATTTATCAAACGATTATTACAAAGAAATTGATAAAGCTTTTATATACAAGAAACCAACACCTATACAAATAACAAAAGTGGATTACCCTTCTCGAGATAAAGCAGTAATAAAAGAAGGATTTTTTACAACACCATCAACAACAGACTACAATGGTTTGTATAAAGGATATTACATTGACTTTGAAGCAAAAGAAACAAAAAGTACAACATCTTTTGCCCTAACCAATATCCATCCACATCAAATTGAACATTTAAAAAATATAGATAGACATAAAGGAATTGCATTCTTAATTGTAAGATTCACAACTCTTAATGAAACCTATCTATTTGAAGCAAAAAAATTTATAGACTATATTGAAAATACAGATAGAAAATCAATTCCAATTGATATCTTTAGGGCTCAAGCCCATCTAATAAAAGATAGTTATTGCCCAAGAATTGATTACTTAAAAATAGTTGATAACTTAATTGGAGGTAAATAAAATGCAAAAAGAAATAAAAGGTAAAAGAAAAATATCTACTGCAAGACCAAAGAAAAAAACAACAAGTCAAACACCAATCAAAAAACGTCTTCCAGAAAAAAGAACAAATGTTAACAATAACAAAGTAGATCAAAGTAAAATAAAAAAACGAATTAAAGCAAAGCCAACAAAACAAGACATTAGAATGAGACTAATTGCCCTAGGAGTATTACTAGCAGCAATAGCTGTTATTTATATAGTCTTAGGAATTGAATTTGCTGCAATATTTGCTGTAGGTTCCGCAATTATCATTGGTCTAGGACTATTAATTAGAAAAGGAAGAACATCTAAGAAAAGAAGAAGAATAATAAATGCACTAGTAATTTTATTCCTAACTCTTGGAATACTAGCAGTCATTGCTTTTGCAGGATTCTTCTTATATATCAAAAGTATAGCTGATCCACAGTTTGCTGAAAAAGAAAAAAGTATTAAAACAGCAGAATCAACAATACTATACGATAGAGATGGAAAAATCTTCAAAAAACTTGGTACTGAACAAAGAACAAATGTTAAATATAGTGAATTACCAGAGGTTTTAGTAGATGCAATTATCGCAACAGAAGATTCACGTTTCTTCCAACATAACGGGTTTGACTTACCTCGTTTCGTTAAAGCTGGAATTGGACAAATAATGGGAAATAGTGATGCCGGTGGTGCTTCTACTCTAACAATGCAAGTAGCCAAAAATACATTCTCTAGAGATGAAAATAATGAAATTGCAACAGGAATGAATCTTGAAGGGCTTGCTCGTAAATTTACTGATATTTATATCGCAATCTTTAAATTAGAAAATAAATACTCTAAAGAAGAAATAATTGAATTCTATGTTAATAACCACTTCTTAGGAGGAAACATCTATGGTGTTGCCGAAGCAAGTGAAGCTTACTTTGGTAAAAAAGTTAGTGAACTTAATTTAAGTGAAGCAGCAATTATTGCTGGTATGTTTAAATCTCCTAACTACTATAGACCAACTAAAAACCCTGAAAACGCATCACAACGTCGTGATACAGTTTTATATCTAATGGAAAGACACGGATATATAACTGCTGAAGAAAGAAAAGCAGCAGCAAGCATTCCTGTTGAAACCTTAACCGCTACTTCTACTCAATCAACAGATATTTATCAAGGATATATTGATACAGTAGTAGCAGAAGTAATAGCAAAATATAAAGTAAACCCATACAAAACATCATTAAAGGTATACACAAATTTAGATAGAAGTAAACAAAATGGTGTAAACGCCGTATTTAATGGAGAATCATATCGTTGGGTTGACGATGTTATCCAATGTGGTGTTGCTGTAGTTGATGCTCCAACTGGTGCAGTACTAGCAATCGGAAACGGACGTAACATCGGTACAAGAACAAGTACATCAGAACTAATTCATAACTATGCAACAGATATTGAAAGACAACCTGGTTCTACTGCAAAACCAATATTTGACTACGGTCCAGGAATTGAATACAATAACTGGTCAACACATAAACAATTTGATGATGCACCATATACTTATTCAAATGGACGTTCAATTAAAAACTGGGATAATGGATATTATGGAGTTATTTCATTAAGATATGCCCTATCTTCATCTCGTAACATCCCAGCATTAAAAGCATTCCAACAAGTTGATAATAAAAAGATTATTGAATTCGCAACAAATTTAGGAATTAATCCAGAAATTGAAGGCGGAAAAATTCATGAAGCTCATTCAATTGGTGCCTTCACTGGAGTTAACCCACTTCAAATGGCTGCTGCCTATGCAGCATTTGCTAATGGTGGATATTATAACGAACCATTTAGTGTTAATAAAATTGTTTTCCGTTCAACAGGAGAAGAAATGGAACGTAATTCCGACAACTATGTAATTCACAGAAAAGCAATGTCAGAAGCAACAGCTTACATGATTACACGTTGTCTATTAGACGTACATTTAAATGGTGGGGGAACACCAAAAAATGTTGCTGTAAAAACAGGAACAACAAACTTTGATTTAGAATATATGAAAAAGAAAGGTCTTCCAGGAGATGCAATCAGAGACTCTTGGGCAGTTGGATATTCAACACAAACTGTTGTAGCTATGTGGTATGGATATGACTATGCTGACCCTGTTTATTGTTTGAGAAACTTACCATCATCAATTGAAAAAGATAAACTATATAAACAATTAATATACTCTGGAGCAATGGAAGCAAACAGAGCCGAATTCGTTCGACCATCAAGCGTAGTAGAAGTTGCTGTAGCCGCTGGTTCAGATCCTGCAAAACTTGCAACATCCGCAACACAAAACGTTGCTTACGAATACTTCAAAAAAGATTATGTTCCAACAGAATATGATGAAGCACCACTTGCTTCACCTGCAAATTTCTCTGGAAAATATAACAAATTAACAAAACGTGTAATCCTAAGCTGGAACGCAGTAACACCAAGTCCACACGCAAAAGACAGCTATGGAAAATTAGGTTATAACGTATATAAAAACGGTGTACTACTAGATTGGACAGACAAAACAACATATTCATTTGAAACAACATCGCCATACGATACATATAAAGTTATCGCAACATATAAATCATATAGTGGAATCCAAAGTGATCCAGCAATATTTAAATTAGTAGAAGAAGTTGAAAAACCAAAAGATGATGAAGATGATGATGATGAAGATAATGAAAACAAACCATCGTCTGGCGAAGATAAAGAAAATAATCAACCAACTACACCATAACAAATAAAAAGAAGAATCAACTACGATTCTTCTTTTTTTGTATTATTTTATAATCTCTACATATTTCTTTTAATCGACAGGTTTCACATTCGGGTTTAACAGCCTTACAATAATATCTTCCAAATAGCACTAATTGTAAATGTCTCTTTGACCAAAGTTCCTTATCAAACTTTTTCATTAATTTCTTTTCTACTTTTAAAACATCGTCTTTTAAAGTAGCAAGTTTTAATCTCTTAGAAACTCTTTCAACATGAGTATCAACAGCAATCGCAGGATAATTATAAAATTCACTTAAGAAAACATTAATAGTCTTTCTTCCAATACCAGGAAAACTTTCTAGTACTTCTCTATCTGTAGGAACTACTCCATCAAATTCATCAACTAATCTACGAGCTATTTCCTTCGTATATAAAGACTTTTTTCTATAAGAACCCACTGGCCTTATAATTGCTTCTAAATCTTCTAATTTGGCCTCTTTTAAGTCTTTTAAAGTAGGATACTTATCAAATATAATTGGAGTAACCATATTTACTCTTTTATCAGTAGATTGAGCGCTTAACATAATCGCAATCAATAACTCATAATCACTATTATAATTAAGTTCACACTTTGGTTCTGGAAATAAATAATCCAAATATTCTTCTATACTATTCATCATCATCAAACCAATTATAATCAATTATATCCATATCAATATTTTCATCATGTTTTTCACGAGATTCGATTCTCTTCTTGCGATTCTTTTCAACATCCCCACTATTTTTTACTCCTGCTTTATTCCATTCAAATAAAATTTTATCTATATATCTTAAATTAGAAACATTATTCATAGTAGCTTCCTTAATAGCTTCTTTAATTAATTCTTCACTAAATCCCCCATCTAACCAAGCCTTAATAATTTCATATTCCATAGGACTTAAAGTTCTACCAAATTCTTTTTCAATAATCTCAAATATATTAGAATTCTCACTATTAGAAGTATTATTAACTTCATCAATAGTAATCATAGATAACTTATTAAAGAAATCATCAAGAATAACAACCTCTTCCATTAATCCTTTTTCATTCTTTAAAACTTCTACTCTCATAAAATGCTTTTCAGTTAAAATACCAACATAATTCATAACAGCCATAAGCTCAATATTTAATTCACTACTAAACTTACCCGGGTCAAATAAAAACCTATCACCAAGATTATATAAATACATAAGAAATATAAATTCCTCTAACTCCAACTTAAAATCCTTATAATGTTGAAGAAAATATAAAGGAATAACCATATTACCTTGTTTAAAAATATCAATTAATTTCGAACTTTTCATTATATCATCTCCATTAATGACTATATAATATCATAAAAATCAAAAAAAAGATAGAAACTCTATCTAGTATTTACTTACAATATACTCTAGTATTCTATCTTTATTATTTTCTAACCTTCTATATAAAATTTGTCTTTCGATATCTCCATAAATATCTTTTAAATAACTACCAGGTCCACGACCTAATATATCCATAATTTCTTGACTATTAATTTGAAGATCTTTTTTACTTTGAATTACTAAATTATTATAACTTTCAGTAATATTCTTAATATCATAACCATTTATTTCACCTGCTACACTATTAGCATATAAACCAAATCTATATAAAGTATAAGGGTCTAAATTGTTATAGTTTAAAGCCTCTTTAACAGCTGTTATAAGTTCTCTTTCATTAGCAGAAAACGGGTATTTATCCATAACATCTAAAACAGTCCATACACCAATTAAACTACTAGTACATTTAACTTTACTTAAATTATCAAGTTCTAAATACTTATCAAGACCAAGTCCCAGTAATAACTCAACACCTTGTTTTGCATGATTACTACCAAAAATCTTATCTAATTCTTCCTTTTTTCTATTATAAGATAAACTTCTTAATAATTCTCTTGTATCTTTTATTGCTTCAATTACTTCATTATCTAATTTAAAGTCTAAAATTGTCGCAAAACGAACCGCTCTAAGTATTCTTAAAACGTCTTCTTCAAATCTTTCTTTTGAAACACCAACAGTTCTAATAA
>JAGARQ010000031.1 GCA_017622175.1 Bacilli bacterium
ACAGAATTCTGGGAATCTCTTACCCATCTTAATTCCATTAGCACCTAAAATCATACCTTGGTGAACTAATTTCTTAAATGGTTCTTTAACTGGACATAATCCTTTATCATATAAGTAATTTGTCCAAATTCTTGAATACATCAAGTGTCCAACTGCATGTTCTGGTCCACCAATATATAAGTCTACTGGTAACCAATGCTTTAGTAATTCTTGATTAGCAAACTCTTTATCATTCTCTGGATCAATATATCTTAAGAAATACCAAGATGAACCAGCTGAACCAGGCATAGTAGAAGTTTCTCTAACTCCTTTAATACCATTATTGTCATATTTCTTCCATTCTGTAGCATTTTCAAGTGGAGCTTTACCATTATGTCCTTTGTAATCTTCTAATTCTGGAAGAACAAGTGGTAATTCACTATCATCTAACATATGGATTTTTCCATCTTCTTCATATACAACTGGCATTGGTTCTCCCCAATATCTTTGACGAGCAAATATCCACTCTCTCATCTTATAATTAATTTGTTTAGAACCAATCTTTCTTTCTTCTAACCAATTAATCATTGCATCAATTGCATCTTCTTTATTCATACCATCCATAAATCCAGAATTAATATGAACACCATCACCTGTATAAGCTTCTTTAGAAATATCTCCACCTTCAAGTACTTGAATAATTTCAATATTAAACTTCTTAGCAAATTCATAATCTCTATCATCATGTGCAGGAACTGCCATAATAGCCCCAGTTCCATATGTAGCAAGTACATAATCAGAAATATAAATTGGAATTTCTTTATCATTAACAGGGTTAATTGCATATGCTCCAATAAATACCCCTGTCTTTTCTTTATTTAATTCTGTTCTTTCAAGATCACTCTTAGAAGCACATACTTTTTTATAAGCAGCAACCTCTTCCTTTTTATCTTCACTTGTAATTACATCAACAAGTTCATGTTCTGGAGACATAACACAATAAGTTGCTCCAAATAATGTATCACAACGAGTAGTAAATACTTTAAATTCTTTATCAGTATCTTTAATCTTAAAAATTACATGTGCACCAATTGATTTACCAATCCAATTTCTTTGCATTTCTTTTGTAGACTCAGGCCAATCAATTTCATCCATACCTTCAAGTAACTTTTCCGCAAAAGCAGCTTGGTCAATAACCCATTGTTTCATATTCTTTCTAACAACAGGATATCCTCCACGTTCACTCTTACCATCAACTATTTCATCATTAGATAAAACTGTTCCTAATTCTTCACACCAGTTAACTGGCATATCTACATATTTAGCATATCCATCTTCATATAACTTTTTAAATATCCATTGTGTCCATTTATAATACTTTGGATCACTAGTTTGAAGTGTTTTACTCCAATCATAATCAAATCCAATTGATCTTAATTGTTCACCAAATGTTTCAATATTCTTTTGTGTAAATCCATTAGGATGGTTTCCTGTACTTACCGCATATTGTTCAGCAGGAAGTCCAAATGAATCATATCCCATAGGATGAAGTACATTATATCCTTGCATTCTTTTCATTCTTGAAACAATATCAGTGGCAGTATATCCTTCAGGATGACCTGCATGTAGTCCTACACCAGATGGATAAGGAAACATATCAAGTGCATAGAACTTAGGTTTACTAAAATCCCATACATCAGTGTGGAAAGTATCATTTTCTTCCCAATATTTTCTCCATTTTTTTTCTATATCTCTAAAATTATACATCTAAATCAATCCTTTCTTCTTATAACATAAATAAACTAAATGATAACTCACTATTATTACTGGTATAACCAGTACTACAATAACTAATAATTGTAATAAATAATTCTCAAATAACATAGCGAGCGTAACAATGAGTGCCATATCAAATGACGATACTAAAGCACAAACATGTAACAGTTTATGATAATTAACCTTCTTTAAATCAAAATTATATTTAGAAATTAAATATTTAACCTCAGCAGGTTGCTTAT
This sequence comes from Bacilli bacterium, assembly GCA_017622175.1. GTDB lineage: Bacteria > Bacillota_I > Bacilli_A > RF39 > UBA660 > JAEDES01. The sequence goes on from JAGARQ010000031.1 coordinate 1,998, forward strand.
TATCTTTTTTCTTCTTTTCATTTTTCTTTGCTTTAGCAACAATAAATATTTCATAAATAACTAATATAAATAAGAAGCTTAATATAAATAAAATAATCTCTTGCATAAATCCTCCTTTTATAAATAAAAAAACTATCCATCCACATAAGGACGAATAGTTCGCGGTACCACCTTAATTCATAGTTAAACTATGCAACTTTAATAGATATAAAGGTCTTACCCTACATATTGTAAAACTAGTCAAGTTCATAACCTCTTAATACTTATTTACACCAAACATAAGCTCTCTCAAATTAAGATAAATTACTACTACTACCAGTAACATCTCAAAAATATATCAATAGTATAGTATTATTTATAAAAATTTTCAAGTATAAACTACACATTTCCCCAAAAAAAAGAAGCCTAAGCTTCTTATTTACTTCCTCCAGTATAAGGAGTATCATATGTACCACCTAATACAGAATCTCCAGACTTCCAAGCATCTTGAATCATACTACTTTCAGTATCAAAAATAACACTTGAAAATTCTGTTCCTAACGTAACATTATTTCTTCTAACATAATCTCTATAACTACCAACTAATGACATAGTTTGATCATAAAAACTAAAGTTTTCATCTCTATAGAATTCACTTAATGTTAAAAGTACATCTCCTAAATCACTTTCATCTATATCTTCTATTGGTGCTTCAGTATTTACATTATTAAATATTTGAACACCTAATACTAATGGAGAAGTAATATTAATAATATCCTCACCGTAAGCATAAAGCGTTCCTTCAGGATAATTTAACAACATCCCTTTTTGCTCATCAGTAAACACTTTATAATGACTTTCCTCTTTAGCCATTTCTAATAAAACAGCACTAAGAACTTTATCATCAATAAATGTATTTCTTAAATAACTAACAATTGCAGTATCCCTTAATTCATCACTCGCACGTAAGGAAACAAGTAATTCTAAAACATCTTTTCCTCCAGTCTTTGCAAGCTCAAGTAAATACTCATAACTATTAAATATAGAATAAGCAATTAAATTATAGTCAGATATTGGTGTATTCTCTAAAGAATCTAACCAATAATCAACATCTCCATTAGAAAAACATAACTCAACATATTCACGAACTAAATTACATAGCCCTTCTCTTTCAGATTCAGTCATTCCTTCAAATACATCTGAATCGAAAACATTATCTAAATCACCCTTAGCAAAATGATTAATCATTACATCGTATAAAGATAACTCTTGATCATAATCAATTTCATCTGTATATCTAAGAATAGTCTCTTGTTTTAATTTTTCTAATCTTTTAATTCCATCATCTATCTTCTCTTGTTTGGTCTTCATAAACGAATCCTCCTAAACTTCACTTAAATACTCTAAAAGTTTTAAGAATAATCCAATATATTCTTTAGAAAGTCCCTTTTTCTTCAATTTACGAATAGCAATTCTTTTTCTACTAATGGTTTCTTCACCAAACATAATTTCTGCTATTTCTTCTTTCATATATGTATTAATTTTTAAATCTACTAAGATACTATCAACTTCATCATTAATTAAACGAGCTGCATCTATTTCAATATCTTTTCCCTTACAATTAATTGTAACTTGACCAATAGTAGGAATATCCTTCATCTCAACAATAAAGTCATTACCATCCTCATAAGCTTCACATTCTAATTTTTCAGCATTAAAATATGTAAGTACTTCATCAGGCTTCTTAGTATTTCTAAATACCATTTTATAATTTCTTCTTTCAGGTACAATACCACTCTTACCATCAACACTTCTAATAACAACTGTATAATTATCTCTTAAATAATTATAGTCAATCGATGTTTTCAAGAAATATCCCTCACGATATAAAGCAGTAACACCATCATCTTCATACATAGTATAAGTATTACTTACACCAGGGAATATTTGAATTTCCAAATCAAGTGGAATACCAGTATTATTGTAATCACTTCTATTTGAAAGAGGAATAATTGAACCAGCATGTGCAAACACCGGATATTCTTCTTCTTTAAAGAAAGATATATATTTCTTATTTCCTGGAAATTTCTTACCTGTAATAAAATCATACCAAATTCCCTCAGGTATAAAGAATCTATGAATTGTACGTTCCATAGTAGCATCCATTTTATCTAAAATTGGACACACTAACAATTGTGAACCAAAATAATATTGATTTCTATAAGTAGCATCATCATAAACCCACATATAGTTATAATAAAATGGTTGAATTATTGGAGTACCAGATTTTGTATAATTATATGCTTCTGTATATAAATAAGGAATCATTCTATGACGAAGTCTTAAATAAGTAGTTGCAATTTCTTCAGTTTCAACATCCCATAACCAAGGTTCTTTTTTATAATAAACTCCCCTTGCTCCATGAAATCTTAAGATTGGTGAAAAAGTACTTAATTGAAGATATCTAACATAAAGTTCTCCTTCTTCAATACCACCATGGTTTCCACCAACATCATGACTCCACCAACTAACTCCAGCATTAGCAGCATTTAAATACATAAATGGTAATCTCTTTAAAGCTTCCCAACTAATTTCACTAGAACCACCATAAATTACTGGATATCTATGAGGTGCATAAACACTACCTCTACCTAACAACATAGGTCTTTTATTACTAGCACGTCCACTATCTAAAAACATATAATGATTAAGTGCCCATAACTTAGTTATATTATTATCCCCAGTTGAATCATTCCAAAAGAAATCTACTCCTTTTGTTTCAAGTGGATGAAGTAACATTTTGAACATAACATCTAACAATTTTGGATTTAAAGGATCAAATAAAATAATTTTTGATTCTTGTAATCCAAGTGCTTCAGCAATATTTTTATAATACTCCTCATGCGGATAAATTCCATTAGTTGGATTAACACATAAACCAACTCTAATACCTCTTTTATGAAATTCTTCAATCATCTTCTCTGGTTCTGGAAATAATTCCTTATTAAAAGTAAAACCAGCTTTTAAATCTTTATAATTTCCGATATTTCTATAATGCCAATCATGATCAAAAACCATAACTGAAAGAGGAATTTTATTTTTTTCAAAATTTCTAATTAACTCTTTAACAGATTTATCATCATAAGTAATATTTCTACTCCACCAGTTACCTAATGCATAACGAGGAATAAGTGCAGGAGCTCCAGTCATCTTGAAATAATCAAGTAAAGCTTGCTTAAAATCCTTATCATACATAAATACATATATATCCATATGATCTGTTGGAGGATCAGCTAAAGTTCCATCATCCATAATAACTTTAGAACTAGAGTCATCAAAAGAAACAAAACCATCTAATGAATATAATCCTTTATCAAGTGGTTTAGGAATTCCCATATCCACACTAATCATATTACCTAGTAAATTTCTTGCTTCTGCATGTCCAACATACCAATCTTTATTACGGTCTTTTTCACGACTCATTAAAGTAACTTTTAAAAACTTCATCGGATCCATTTTAGGTCCAACAAAAGGTTGTTCCTTCAAATAAGTTAACGTAAAATACTTAGTACTAACCTCTAAAATATGCGTATCTTGACGCAATGAAAAATCAGGTAGTCCTAGATTTCTTCTCTTAACTAACTGTGTAGGTCTATCTATAAATTGTCCGCTAGCAGAATATTCAAGTCTAATAACTCTTTCCGAAATAACAGAAATACGATATTTTTCACCTTGAATGATTGCCTTAGCATCGCTCTTTGATTTAGTCGAATCAACACTAAATTGTCTTCCAAGCGGATACATATTAACCACCTTCTTATTACTCTAATACCATAATATCACACCTAAATAAATATTCCAAGTTAAAAACCACACAAAAAATCTATTTTACAAAACAAAAAAAGACCTCTTATGATATACTTAAAATAGAAAAACCAAGGAGGAATTATGAAAAAAAAGAAATTAATTATATTATCTATAATCATCTTACTATTATTATCAATAACAGCAATAATATTCATATTCTTCAATCCTTTTATTAAAATAGAACTAAAAGGAAAGAAAAACATTACTTTAGAAGTAAATAATAATTATAAAGAACCAGGTATAAAAGTATCTGGAACAAAAAATAAATATAAAACAATAGGAAAAGTTAATACCAAAAAAATTGGAAAATATACAATTACATATAAAATTACAGTTCTAAAAACAACAAAGAAAAAAATAAGAACAATAAATGTAGTTGATAAAACAGCACCCATAATTACTTTAACGAACCAAGAAATAACAATATATCAAAACGAAACATTTAATGAACCTGGATATGAAGTAACTGATAATTATGACAAAAATGTTAAAGTTACTGTTGATGGAACAGTTAATACAAAAGAAATCGGTGAATATACACTAACTTATACGGCAATGGATTCAAGTGCTAATAAAACAGTAGCCATAAGAAAAGTAACCGTTAAGAAAAAAGAAGTAAAAGTTGAATCAGGAATAACTTATATAAATGGAATAATGCTGGTAAATAAAAAATATGCTCTTCCAAGCACATATAATCCAGGCATTAATCCAACAGCAAATCAAGCATTAAAATCACTTCAAGCCGGAGCTTCTGCTGCCGGACATAATATTCCACTTGTATCAGGATTCAGATCATATTCAAGACAAACAACATTATATAATAACTATGTAGCAAGAGATGGAGTTGCTAAAGCAGATACCTACTCTGCTCGACCAGGCCATTCCGAACATCAATCAGGTTTAGCATTTGATGTAGGAGCAATCGACGATAATTATGGAAATACTCCTGCTGGAACCTGGTTAAAAGACAACTGTCATAAATATGGATTTATTATTAGATACTTAAAAGGAAAAGAACACATAACAGGTTACAAATATGAACCATGGCACATAAGATACATTGGTGTAGAACATGCAACTAAAATATACAATCAACAAATAACTTTGGAAGAATACTTAGGCGTAGCCTAAAAAAGAAGCAGAATCCTGCTTCTTTTATTTAACTAAAAACATAGCATAATACTCTTCAAATGTAATTTTATGAGTATGAATATATTCAGCTATCTCTTTACCAACATATCTGTAATGCCAAGGTTCACTTTTATATCCAGTAATCCCTTCAGCTTTCTTAGTAAATCTTAAAATAAAACCATACTTATAACAATTTTCCTGCATCCATTGATATTCTTTGCTATCAGCAAAAACTTTAGATGAAGTACTTCCAATATCAAAAGCAAGCCCCGTTTGATGCTCCGAATAACCAGCTCTTGCCACATACTTATTAACATAATTATCACCATACCATTTACGATAAAATTCAATAAGTTCAAGCTGATCATCATAACTTCTATAAGCAGAATTAACAACCATTTCAAGTCCATCTACTTTAGCTGCTTCAAACATCTGTGTTAAAGCAGTTATTGCAACCCTATTAGCCTTATATTCTTCCCCACCCGAATAATCCATAGGTACACTAATTAAATCAACAACTTCAAAACCATTATCTAAAGCATGAAATTTATTAACCAACATATCATAACCAAATTTATCAACACTAACCGCATCATCATATTCAGTTTTATCCATATTTAAATTAACATGAATAACTGTTGTTTTTTCATCTTCTCCAGTAGAATCAGTATAAGCTAAATATCTATCATAATATTTTAATTTAGCATAAGAAAATTCATAAAATTCTTCTAAATATCTAACTCTTTCTCTTTTAGAAAATTCTGTAACGTCATTATCATCACCATGCGATAAAATAATATTAACATCACTATTTGAATAACCTTTATCAAGTAAAGTATTAATATTCTTAATCAAATTCTTATGATCAACAAAATTAATTTTTGCATAATTCTTCAAATATTTTGCTTTATAAAAATCTGTTTCCAAAGCTGCATTTAAAGTTTTATTCTCTTTAACCGTTAAAATATATTCCTTATCTTCATCAAATAAAATTTTTTTAGCAGCAATCTCACTATATCCTAAATCAGTAATATTACTAATTTGTTTTCGATAAAAAATAAAGCATACTAAAAATATTAATAGTAAAACTCCAATTACTTTTAAATACTTAACCACATTAGGTTTTAATTTTAATTTTACTTTCTTTGTCTTCAAACTACCACCTACTATATTAAGTATACCATACAATAATTGATTTTTTTTATAAAATATGCTATAATTTAAGCGCTTTTGTGTGAAGAAAAACACTCTTCCCATAAAGTTAAATAATGCTATAATATAAGTAAAGGTGAGAGAATGAAAGCATTAGTATTATCCGGTGGAGGGTCGAAAGGCTCATATCAAGTCGGAGTATGGAAAGCATTAAGAGAATTAAATATTAAGTTTGATATAGTAACAGGAACATCAGTTGGAGCCTTAAATGGTGCTATGATTGTCCAAAATGATTATAGAAAAGCTGTAAGTATATGGAAAAAAATAAATTTAAAAGTTCTTTTTGGAGAAGACGCAATTGAAAGTACTAATAATTTTGAAATATATAAAATGTACAGTAAACATTTCTTAAAATATGGCGGAATGAATGTTAGAGACTTAGAAAAACTAATTAGAAAATCTCTAAACTTACGTAGATTTTATAATTCAAAAATAAACTATGGTTTAACAGCATACAATCTAACTTCAAAAGAAGCAATAGAACTTCAAAAAAAAGATATTGAACGTTTACAGCTAGATGATTATTTAATGGCATCAGCATCATGCTTCCCTGCTTTCAAAAAGAAAGATATTGAAGGTGAAAAACATATAGATGGAGGATACCATGATAATCTACCCATAAATCTAGCATTAGACATGGGAGCAGATGAAATTATCGCCGTAGATTTAAATGCCCCTGGTCTAAAAAAATCTCCAAAGAAAAAAGCAAAAATCACTTATATCAAACCAAGAAATAAATTAACAAACTTTTTAAACTTCTATGAAAAAGGAACAGAAAGTAATATGAAGTTTGGTTATAATGATACCATGAAAACTTTTGGTAAATTTGAAGGAAATAAATACACATTTAGAAAAAATCAACTAGAAAAAAATCGACTTTTATACCAAGAAACATACCTACATGTATTAAATAAAATTTTAAAATACAAAAAAGTAATTAAAAGTTTCGAAGAACTAATTAATACAAACATCACAATTGAAGACGAAACAAAAGATGAAATATTTGAAAAATTAATGCTAAAAATAATGGAAAGCACAGCCAAATCATTTAAATTAGATGAAACAAGAGTATATACACATCATAGTTTTAATAAATTACTTCAAATAGAATTAAAAAAATATTTAAAAGATGAAATTGAAACAAATGAACCATGTAAGAAAAAAGAAATTGAACTTTATAAATTAATTAAAGAAGCTGAATATCAAGAATTAAGAAAACAAGCTCTTTTAAATCCAATAGATACATTGAAAGCTATTTACATATATACAATTTGTGAGGCTTAAAATGGTTAATAAATTTAAATATTCAAATACAAATAAAAGATATCACACATTAGACTATTACTATAAAAATAGATTTAATGAAAAAATATTTAAAGTTAGTTTAAATGCTAACTTTTCTTGTCCAAATATTGATGGAACTATTGGATATGGCGGATGCATCTACTGTTCAAAAACAGGTAGTGGTGAATTTGCTGGTAATAAAGAAGAAACTATTGAAAAACAATTCTTAGAAGTAAAAGAAACAATGTTAAAAAAATGGCCAAAAGCTAAATATATTGGATATTTTCAAGCAAGAACAAACACATATGCACCAGTTGAAACATTAAGAAAACTACATAATAAAATATTAGAACAAGAAAATGTTATTGGTTTAAATATTTCAACAAGACCAGATTCAATTACTGATGAATGTTTAGAATACTTAGCTGAATTAAATAAAAAAACATATTTAACTGTAGAACTTGGTCTTCAAACAACAAACCCTAAAACAACAAAACTAATAAATCGTTGTCATTCACTTGAATGTTTTGAAAACATGGTAACAAAACTTAGAGAAAAAAACATTGATGTAGTCGTTCATATAATTAATGGACTACCATACGAAACAAAAGAAGATATGCTAAACACCATAAAATATTTAAATAAATTAGATATTCAGGGTATAAAAATACATATGCTTAGTATTTTAAAAGATACCCCTTTAGCTTATTTATATGAAAAAGATAAATTCCATGTACTTACCAAAGATGAATACGTAGATATTGTTATAGATCAATTAGAATTACTAAGACCCGAAATTATTATTCATAGAATAACAGGTGATCCAAAGGTAGAAGACCTAATTGAACCAACTTGGTTAGTAAAAAAATTCTGTGTCTTAAATGATATTGACAAAGAAATGGTAAAAAGAGATTCATATCAAGGAAAAAAACTTAATGAAAATAGTTAACATATATTTAATTATTATAAATATATTGTCATTAGTTTTAATGATTCTTGATAAAATACTAGCAATAAAGAAAAAACAAAGAATAAGTGAATTTCATTTATTAACTATTACCATCTTCGGAGGTAGTATTGGAACAATTATTGGAATGATTTTAGCAAAACATAAAATAAGGAAACTAAAATTTATACTATTAGTTCCCTTATCATTAATATTACATATATTTATATATATCAAATTATAAAGACAAGCAATTGTCTTTTTAATTTGTTCTTTCAACAATTTGACCATCTTCTAAAAAATTAGCATTAATAGACCAACTAGTCATTTTAGAATATAAGTTAATTGCATCTTGTCCAATTATACCTTTTGTATAACAATCACTTTGTAAACCTGGATAAAAATAATATTTACTAGTTCCATCATCTGCAAGTTCCCATTTTAATATTCCAGTATCAACTGTCAAACTATTAAAAATAAAATTTCCTAAATTATATGCAATTAATTTACCATTATAAAATTCCATTCCTTGTAATACATGGGCATGATGTCCAACTACTAAATCAGCTCCACTATCTATATAAACCTTTCCAGTATCAACTTGAACTTGTTCTAAAGTATGATATGTCTCTTTTCCCCAATGAACAATAACAACAACATAATCACTTTTTAGTTTTTCTTCTTTAATTCTTTCTACTAATCTTGTAGTATCATAACATCTAAATACACCCGGACTACTCTCTTTAGCTTCAGGAGTCATAATATATTTTTCGGCTCTAGTTGCATTTAAAAAAGAAATCTTATAACCATTAATAACTAAATAATAGGCCTTCTCTGCTTCTTCTTTATTAACACCAGCTCCAATATATGGTAAATTATTATTTTTTAAAGTAGTTAAAGTATCATAAAAAGCATCTTGTCCATAATCATAAACATGATTATTAGCAAGCGCAACCATATCAACCCCCATATCATTATATATGCTCACATTACTTGGATTAGCTCTAAAAGTATATTGCTTTCCTGCCATCTTTTTACCTCTATTACTAAAAGCAAATTCACTATTTACATTCATAAAATCCAAATTAGTCATATAACTAACCATATCTTCTGAAAGAATTCCATATACACCTTTATTACGACTTACATATTTAGGCATAATAGCCCAATTATCAGCTAAAGAAACATCTCCCGCAAAACCAATACTTACACTTTCTTTATTACCTTCAACATACTTTAAATCATTACGATTTTCATACATATTTAAATATAAATCTTGTAAAACAATATATGAATTACCAGTCTCTTTATGCCAAAAACTATTATCATATGTACCATCTTTTAAATTAGTATATAAAGACTCCATAACTTTTTCTTTATAATTATTTTCTAACCAATATAAGAACTTTTCATCTAACATATTATTTTCAAGTTTAATAATTAATTCAACATAATTAATCTTTTCAACATTTTTTTCTTTCTCTTTTGGTTTAGAAAAAACCAATAATAATATTAAGGAAATAACTAAAACAATAAATAAACTTAAAATAATTTTTACATAAGTTTTTAGTTTTCTTCTCTTTCTCATAAAATCAACTCATCCTTCACATTAATTTTACTATTTAAAACAAAAAAACACCACTATTTAAGTGGCATTTATTTACATTTTTGGATCTAATGGATGTTCTTTAATTTTAGGTTTAACTGGTTCAACCATATGTGGAGCTTTAGGACGTTCCATCATTTCATTAAACACAACACCTGCTGTTGCAAAATTTTGTAATTCACTAGGAACAATAATCTTTGTAGCATTACCATTAGCAACTTGAGCCATAGCTTCATAACTTCTATATTTTAATAAAGCTTCATCCATTTGAACATCTTTTAATAGTTTTAACCCTTGAGCAGTAGCTTCTTGAATCTTGATAATCGCTTCAGCTTCACCTTCTGCTTCACGAATTTGAGCTTCACGTTTAGCATCAGCTCTTAGAATAGCACTTTCTTTTTCTCCTTCTGCAAGTAAGATAGCTGCTTTCTTTTCTCCTTCTGCTTTAAGAATAGCTTCACGTCTTTCACGTTCTGCACGCATTTGTTTTTCCATTGCTTCTTGAATATCTCTTGGTGGAATAATGTTTTTAACTTCAACACGAGTTACTTTAATTCCCCATGGATCTGTAGCTACATCTAATATTGAACGCATTTTAACATTGATTACATCACGAGATGTTAATGTTTCATCTAATTCAAGTTCACCAATAATATTACGTAATGTTGTAGCCGTTAAATTTTCAATAGCACTAACAGGATTTTCAACTCCATAAGTATATAATTTTGGATCAGTTATATGAAAATATACAACAGTATCAATTTGCATAGTAACATTATCTTTAGTAATAACTGGTTGTGGTGCGAAATCTTTAACAATTTCTTTTAAGCTAACAGTATTAGATACTCTTTCAAAGAATGGAACAACATATTTTAAACCAGTATGATTAATTCTATGATATGCTCCTAATCTTTCAATAACTTGCGCTTTTGATTGTGATACAATCTTAATTCCAGAAATAGCAATAACTGAAATTATAATGATAATAAATAATATTAACTCCATAATTATTCTCCTTCTTTCTCAACAATAAGTTTATTTCCTTCAATTTCTTTAACAACAACTTTAGAACCTACTGCATGTTTATTTTTACTAGCAGCCATCCAAGTAACTCCAAAAACCTCAACCTCACCATATTTATCAGGTTTTATTTCTTTTGTTACTTCAGCAGTTTTACCAATAACTCTATCTGAATTAGTTGGTTCAAACTTATTGACCTTAAACTTCTTAATAAGTGGTTGTGTAGCTATCAACGTAATTACCGAAGCAACAATAAACACAACAGTCTGAATAAGTACAGATTCTGTTATAAAAGATGTTATTAATGCTGCTAATGCACCAACTGCAAACCAAATAGAAACAAGTCCTACAGTAAGAAATTCAATAAGCAATAATCCTAAAAAAGCAATTACCCAAATTAAAGTCATTAAACTCACCTCTATCTAAATTATATGGTACAACTATACATTTTTCAACAAAAAAATTTTAAATTTTCTTGAGAAACCTTACAATATATAATATAATCAATATTAAGATAAGGAGTGTGTGTCATGGGAAAAACTATAACAAAAAAAGAAAGTAGATTTTTATCACTTACAATTGCTGGTTGTGGTCTATTATTAATAGGAAGTGGTCTAGTCATGACAAACACGCCAAAAGATACAGTAATTAAACAAAATTATTCTGTATCAGTAACAGAACAAAGAGTTGCACAATCAAAAACAAATGAAATAAAATTAAAAACAATGGAACTAGAAATAAACAATCCATTAAGTTTAAATATAAAAGATTATTTAGAAAACTCAGAATTAATTGAACCTAGTGTACTAAAATCATTAAAACTAGATACATCATTAGTAAATATCAACCAAGCAGGAACATACACATACACAATTAAATATAAAAAGAAAAAATATAATGGTACATTTATTATAAAAGAAAAAGAACTACCAAAAGTAGAACTAACACTTAAAAATCTTAGTTTAGAAAAAGGTGCTGCTTTATCTACAAATGTTTCTGCATATATTGTTGAAGAATTATCAGAAGAAGTTCGTAATAATATTATTATTAATTTAAAAGATGTTAACACTGCTCAACCAGGAGAATATCAATATACAGTTACATATAATAACAAACTATATACAGGAAAAATTTGGATATATGAAAAACAAACAACAATAATTACTCCAAATACACCAGAAACACCAAGTGATGATACTGTACCTACTCCTGAAACACCTACAACACAACAATAACAAAAACACCAGTTTTATTGGTGTTTTTTATATGATATAATTTAAATAGAAATGAGGTAATAATATGAAAAAGAAAAAAATCGAAATATTTGGATTAGTAGTTAACATATTATTAACAATCTTATTTACAGCTACTCTACTAATCACCTTTAACAAGCATATTGCTAATATTCCTGAAGAGCAAGAAATCATACTTTTACTAATAATATTTTTTAGTATATATATAACAATGTATTTACAATTAATAATCCACGAACTTGGACATTTAATTTTTGGTTTACTATCAGGATATAAATTTTCATCTTTTAGAGTTGGAAATATTATGTTATTAAAACAAGGAAAAAAATTTAAATTTAAGAAAATAAAAATTGCCGGAACAGCAGGACAATGTCTTATGTCTCCACCAGACTTAAAAAATGATAAAATGCCTGTTTTACTATACAATTTAGGTGGAGCATTATTAAATGTTATTTCTTGTATAATCTTCTTTATAATTTACTTATTTGTAAAAGAAAACAATTTAATATCAATAATATTTGAATTATCAATAGCCTATGGAATTTATTTTGCTGCATTAAATGCAATACCTATGAAAACAGGAACAATTGATAATGATGGATACAATGCATTATCACTTATTCTTAATCCAAATTCTCAAAAAGCAATGTGGACACAATTAAAAGTAAATGAACTAATATCAAAAGGGACTCGTTTAAAAAATATGCCTGACGAATGGTTCTATATTCCAAAGCCAATTGAAATGCGTAATAGTTTAATTGCAACAGTTGCAGTGTTCACTTGTAACAGATTAATTGATCAACATAACTTCGACGAAGCTAATGATAAAATGAAACAAATATTAAGAGCTAAAACAGCAATTGTTGGTATCCATAGAAATCTCTTAGTATGTGATAGAATATATTGTGAATTATTAAATGACAATAAAACAGCTGCAAAAAAACTAATGACAAATGAACTAAAAAACTTTATGAATTCAATGAAAGATTTTCCTACAATTATAAGAACAAACTACACATATGCTCTTCTAGTTGAAAACGATATTGATAAAGCAAATAAATACAAGAAACAATTTATTGAAATAGGAAAAACCTATCCATATCAATCTGATATTAGATCTGAAAAAGAATTAATTGATATAGTAACAAATATAAATAAAAATAAATAAAAAAATCCACAGATTTGTGGATTTTTTAATTTAAACCAACGATTTCGTTATCAACTAAATCAATAACTTCATAGTTAGGCTTTCTTGATAAGCCTGGCATGGTCATAATATCACCAAGTAATACTGTAATAAAACCTGCTCCATTATATAATCTAACATCCCTTATATGGATAGTAAACTTTTCTGGAGCTCCAACTAACTTAGCATCATCAGAAAATGAATATTGAGTTTTAGCAATACACACAGGTAGTTTACCAAGACCCTTCTTTTCATATAAAGCCAATTTATCTAACGCAAGTTCACTAAATTCAACTGACTCAGCTCTATATATTTCTTTAGCAACAATGTTAATCTTATCAATAAGTTTATCTTCATCATTATAAAGTAGCTTAAAATTACTATCCGAATTTAATACAGATAAAACTTCTTCTGCAACAGAAATAGCCCCTTCTCCACCTTGAGAATATGCACTACTTAAAGAAAAACGAACACCATGTTTTTCACAACAATTTTTTACAAATTCAATTTCACTATCTAAATCTGTATCATATTTATTTAAACAAACAACAAGATTATTAACATATTTTTTCATATTTTCAACATGTCTAACCAAATTACCAAGCCCTAAATTTAATGCCTCATTATTCTCTAAATAAATATCATCTTTTTTTACTCCACCATGATATTTAAGTGCCTTAATAGTAGCAACTAAAACTACAGCATCAGGATTCAAATTAGCTTTACGACATTTAATATCAAAAAATTTCTCTGCACCTAAATCAGCACCAAAACCAGCTTCAGTAACAACATAATCAGCAAGACCTAACCCAGTTTTAGTAGCAACGATACTATTACATCCATGTGCTATATTCGCAAAAGGTCCACCATGAATAATTACAGGATTCCCTTCAAGAGTTTGAACTAAATTAGGTAAAAATGCATCTTTTAACAAGGTTAACATCGCTCCATGAACATTTAAGTCCCTAGCATAAATTTCTTCATCATTACTATTATATCCAATAACAATATTACCAAGTTTTTCCTTTAAATCATCAAGTGATGTAGCTAAACAGAATAAAGCCATAATTTCACTTGCCGCTGTAATAGAAAAAATCTCATCTCTACCACCAGCACGAACCTCTCTTAAAGCTCTATCATTAACATCCAAACATCTATTAAAACATACTTTTTGAATATCTAAATTATTCCCAAAATAAATATGATTATCAATAGCTGCACATAATAAATTATTGGCAGACGTAATTGCATGAAAATCTCCAGTAAAATGTAAATTAATATCTTCCATTGGAACAACCTGACTATAGCCACCTCCAGTTGCTCCTCCCTTCATACCAAACACTGGTCCCATAGAAGGTTCTCTTAAAACTGCAATTGCATCCTTTCCAATTTTTCTAAGTGCATCAGTAAGACCAATAGAAACAGTAGTTTTCCCTTCACCATATGGAGTAGGACTAATCGCAGTAACTAAAATTAGTTTTCCATTTTTTCCACAAGGACTATTTTTTATCTTTGCTTTGTCATTTCCATATAATATTAAGTTATCATTAGATAAACCAACTTTTTTTCCAACCTCAATAATATCAAGTTTCTTAATACTTCTCGCGATTTCAATATCTTTCATTAAATCACCTCACAAAATATTATATCACAAAACTATTAAACTTGTTTTTTCACTAAAAATATTTAATAAAAATTAATTTTTTAGCAAAGAAAAAAGTTTTTTTCACAAGTATATTAGTTCTAAAAACTAGAATTATTCATTTGCAAACAAAATAAAAAAATTATATTATGAAAACCATTAAGAAAAAAGGAGGAAATATATGAAAAAAATAATAATTTTCTTAATAGTTTTTATAGGTTCATTATTTATAAATGTAAAAGAAACATATGCACAATCATCATTTTATCAAGCAGAGTATATTCCAAATATCTATATGAATAAATATAATCCACAAGACAAACTAATTCATTATCATCAAGCAAGAGTAATACGAGACTCCAAGACAAATAAATTTGCTTACTGTTTAGAACCATTTACTAATTTAAATAACAATCAAGATTATATTCAAAGTGAAAATCCAGATAAATATAGTGCTCCACAGCTCGAAACAATACCATTAATTGCATACTTTGGATACGGTTATAAAGACCATACAGATCCAAAATGGTATGCTATAACTCAAATGTTAATATGGAAAACAGTCTATCCTAATGCATCATACTATTATACATCAACTGCAAATGGTGAAAAAATATCATTTTGGAATGAAGAAAATGAAATATTTGAATTAATTGCTGAATATCAAAAAAACACATCATTCAATAATAAAACATACACAATAGTAACTGGAAATAAATTTAGAGAACATGATTATAATAAAGTATTAAATACATATAAACCAACAAATCCAGATATTAAAATAAATGGAAATAATATTGAAACTTCAATTCTAACAACAGGTACATACGAAATCGTTCTAGAAAAACAAACACCAATTTATGAAGAGCCAATACTATTCTTCATATCTAATACAAACCAAGATGTTATAACCATAGGTAAACCGCAAACAAAAACAAATATAATCAAAATAAATGTTGTGGAAACTGAATTAATAATAAATAAGTTAGATTATGATACCTCACTTCCCATTGCACAAGGTCAAGCATCCTTAAATAAAACAGTCTTATCATTATATACAGAAGCAAATGTATTTATTCGAGATATAAAGCTTACTGAAAATAATCAAGCAATAATAAAAAATCTTAAATTTGGTACTTATTATATGCAAGAAAAAACACCAGGAACTGGTTATACACTCAATAAAGATAAGTATAAATTCACTTTATCACCAAACAATATAAGTGCAATAATAAATATAAAAAACAAAGTAATAAAAGGAACATTAATTATAAAAAAAGAATATGGAACCACTAATGCATTTAAACCAGAAGCAAATATTAGTTTTAACATATATAATCACAATAACGAACTAATAAAAACCATAATTACCAATGAATTAGGAATTGCAGAAATAACACTTCCATATGGAAAATACAAACTTTCACAGCTAACAACCACAGAAGGATATCAAAAAATAGAACCAATTGAATTTGAAATAAAAGTAAACGACGAAATTATAAAAAAAGAACTTAAAAATTATAAAATAACTGTTCCAAATACTAGTACAAGATCATTCTTATCAATAATATTAAACATATTAAAGGAATTATTATGGTAAAGAAAATAATATCAATAACACTCATATTATTAATATATCTACTAATATGTAATAAAATATATATAAGATATACCCATGTGGAAAAAACTATCCCTGTAAAATATATACAAAAAGAAAAAACATTAAAAAAGAAAGAAATTATTTTTCCACAAGTACAAAACTTAGAAAATTCAATACAAATTGACGATTCAATTGGAAAACTAGAAATAGAAAAGATAAAATTAAAACAAAAGTTATATCCAATAAATTCACCTAAAAATAACATTGAAAAAAATGTAACAATATTAAGCTACTCAGAAGAACCTAATATAGATAATTCTATTATGTTTATAGCAGCACACTCTGGAACAGGAAAACTAGCCTATTTTAAAAACTTAAATAAGCTAAAAAAAAATGACATAATAAAATTAACATTCAAAAACAATAATTATATTTATCAAGTAAAAGATATCTGGGAAATAAAAAAAACAGGAACTATAGATGTAGAAAAAGAAAATAGTACACAACTAATTTTAACAACATGTAGTCCAACAAAAGAAAACTACCAGTTAATAATAAATTCAATTCAAATAAAAAAAGAGTCATAGACTCTTTATTTTTTTAATACCTCAATTGCTTTTTGTAATTGTAAATCATTATCAAATACTGGATTAAGTAAATATTCATCGCTTTGACTAACTGTTTCATCAGGGATTATTCCTTTTTCATTAATCCACTTTCCTTTAGGAGTTAACCATTTTTGAGTAGTGTACTTAATACTTGCTCCACTTGATAATTCTACAGCTTTTTGAATTGTTCCTTTACCATAAGTAACACTTCCAACAATCGTTGCTTTTTTATAATTGTCTTGAAAACTTGCAGCTAAAATTTCAGCAGCAGAAGCACTCTCATGATTTACTAAAATAACAACAGGAATATCTTTTTTATCAGTATCAGATGCATATACTTCAGTAGTTTTACCTTTTGTTTCAATTTTATATAAAACAGTTTTCTTTGACATAAATAAATCAAGAATTTTATTTACTTGTCCAAGTTTTCCTCCAGGATTATCCCTAACATCAATAATTAACGAATTGATATTTTGTTTTTCTAACTCATCTAATTTTTTACTAAATTGGTCACTGGTTGTAGCAGAAAAAGAATCAATCGAAATATACCCAATACTATTATCATAAACCTCACTACTTACTGAAGGAATTTCCACAACTTTTCTTTTTACTGTAAATTTAAGTTTTTCCTCTCCCCTTAAAACAGTAATATTAACTTTAGAACCAGATTTTCCTTTAATTAAACTAGATAACTCATCGATATTTAGTCCAGTAACATCCTTAGAACCAACTTCTATAATAACATCATCTTTTTTTAATCCCTCATCAAAAGCAGGAGAACCATCAATAATATCAACTATCTTAAAACAATCGTCACTCCATAAAACCGTAACACCAATTCCTACAAAAGAACCATTAACACTTTCTAAAAAAGAATCAGTATCATCACTATTCATATAAACTGAATATGGATCATCAAGTATACTAATCATTCCAGAAACAGCTGCATTTGCAAGTTCTGATGCATCAATTTCTTCATAATAATTTTCTAAAATAGCATCATATGTAGAAACTATCTCATTAACTTCATCAGATACAATAGTACCAAATGTTCTCGTTGAACTTAATACACATCCAACAACAACGCCAAATAAAATAGAAATTAAAATAATAACAATCACTTCAATTGTATTAAATCCATTATCTCTTTCAACAATAACTTCACGAACATTTTCTTGCTCTTCTAATTCCTCTTTTACTTTTTTTGATTTCTTCTTAAAAAAGAAAGGTTTACTATCATTTTTCTTACTATTAATATTTTTTTTCATAAGCATCAATCCTTTCTTACCTAATAATTATAATATCATACTACAAAAAACTTTAGAATAAAAAACTAAATATAAAATAAAAAAAGACATTAATTTGTCTTATTTTAAATAAGTTACAATGTCTTCTTTACCTTCAATATATTCTTCTACTTTTCCATCTAAGAATCTAATTAATGTAGGTCCATTAATTGCTAAATCTTCAGCTTTTTCAGGATTTTTATTTGACTCATCATCTGTAGCATAAGTCTTATTAAATCCACTGTTCATATTAACAGTATATAATCTATATTTTCCAGTATATGAGTATGAATAAATACTAGAAGTAATATCAGTTAATTCAGTATCTGAAAAATCGTAATATACAACAACATACTCATTATTCTTCATACTAAAACTAGAACCAGCTAAGATTTCTTCATATTGAATTTCAGTTTCTTTTAATTCATTAGTATCGTCCTTACCAACAATGAAAACAGTTAATAAATAAAATAAACTTAATACAACAATTACAACAAATAAAATTCTAAAAATATTTAATAATTCTTTTGATGTATTTGTTGCAACTGCATCAATTTTTTTATTTACAGACTTTGTTTTTGTAGTTACCTTTTTATTATTCTTTTTACTTGTATTTTTACTTTTTGCCATTTAAATCACCACGAATAAATTATAACATAAGTGATTTTTAACGTAAAGGTTTATTTCATTGTTGGAATTGCACTAATACTTTGAGCGATTTCAATTAATTCATCTTTACCCATTACATCACTTACTAGATAATAATCTATCCCACCACTAGTCCAAGATAAAGAATTATCAGTCATAACACCCAAGGTATCCATAAACATATATGGTTCCCCATAAGTAGGAATAACAGTAAATTCATCCATGGCATTAGCAGTCTCTTCAACTAATAAGAATGGCTTATCACCACTAAATGTCATAATAATTCTTTCCCCTACATCAGTAGTAATCTTTTCACTATTAGTTAATTTTGTATTAATTGGTACAAATAAAGGAAAAATCGAATCATCTAAATTAGAAGTTTCCACAATGTCTAAATCACTAAATGTTCGCATTACTGTATCAAGTTCAAAATAATTATCTTTAAACGTTGGAGAATAATCAATAGATTTAACATTTAATTCCATCTTAATAGTTTCATTTTCATCGTAAATTTTTACATTTTTAATATTTAATTTTTTATCTAAAGTAATTTTTTGTTTAACAAGAAGTCTATTATTAGGATAATTAACATTTGTTTCGAAAATATAAGTATCATCATTTTCATTAAATTTGCTTTCTTTATCACTAGATATATCTTTAAGTAAAGAATTTATTAAGTATATTTGTGAATGATCATATGGCCAATCGCTTTGAAACTTAAAACTTTTATTAAGCGAAGGAGTAAGCACATAAACACCATCATCATTTTTTAAAATAACTTGTGTATGATCGTTACTAACGTTAGTTAAACAAACTTTATAATATTTATCCTTCTTATAACTAACCTCAACATCATAATTGTAAACATCATCGTTATTATTAATAGACAATTCACCAACTAATCTATAACTATCTTGAGTTTTCTTCGTAATTTCCTTAACAATATCATCTTCATTATACTTTCCACATCCTGTTAAAAGAAAAATAAAAAGACCTAATAAAATAACAATTTTTTTCATAATTCACCCCATTTATAGTACATTGTATTTTATTAGACAATTATTTATTACAAAAAAAAGAAATAGTCTTTCAACTATTTCTCTGTAATAACAATTTTTACTTTCTTAGTCTTAGATTCATAATTTAATTTTAAATCATCACCAGAAACTTTAACTTCAACTTCATGAGTACCAACTCCATAATCAGCTAAATCAATGTATGGTTTAATTGAAGTAGCTTCTACGTTTTTAACAACATCACTACTTCCAGATACAACAACAGTTACTTGTCTATCATTATCTGTTAATGCTTGAACCTTATAATTCTTACCTAAGTTTGTAAATTGAATTGAAATATTTTCAAATTCTTTAGTAATAGAATCATCTAATGTAAGCTTAATTGTTAAAGTTTTAGTACTTAACTCAGTAATTCCAGCAGGTTTCTTAAGTGTAACGTGGAACTCTTGATCCTTATTTAATCCCTTAGTATCAATTTCTACTTCTAATTGATTAATCTTATCAACAGCTTCTTGCTCACCATAAATAGTTACAAGAGTAGTACTTAAAACCATAGATTTAATTGACTTACCAAATGCTAAATCTCCCTTAGGAACAACCTTAATTGGAACCTCTTTACTTGGAGAAGTAATTGTTAACTTAGCTTTTACCGTTTTTGGTACAATTTCAATTCCATCTAAAATCTTACCATCAGTATCATAAGCAACTAAAGGAACTTCTTTTAATTCAATCTCTCCAGCTTTTGGATTAGGAATTTCATCAACGTCAACTAATGCCTTAACTGAAGCGACTTCTTTTAACTTATATTCAGCACCTTTAATAATAACATCAGTTCTATCAAGTTCTATATTACTAATATATAATTTCTTATCTAAATTATCTTTATGTAGTACATCATAAGTTAAAGACTTAGTATCACTCTTCTTTTCATAAATTGTAACAGTAACATTTTCTGGATCCAACTTATAATCTAATGATTTAAGTCTTTGAGTATACTTCAATGTTACCTTATGATTTCCTGGTTTTAAACCAGTTAAATCAACAGATACACCTTTAGAAGGAGATTGTTTTGCTAAGAAAATGTGTCTTCTTTGTCCAACTAAAGTAATATCAACAGTCTCAGGTAAACCTTCAACTACATATAATTCTTCATTATAAACTGCTGTTACTTGTTGATCAGATAAAATTTCTGCATATTGATCAATCATAATATTTGATTCTTTATCTATCCAAACAAAGACAACAAATGCTAAAATCATACTAATAATAAGTAATGTAGATTTCTTTCCAGCAAATCTATCTATATTCTTTGAATTATCTTTAAAGAAATTCATAATAATTAAGATGAGTTTTGTAATAGGAGTAATTAACCATTTATCAAAAAATAATCCAATATGATGGAAGCCTCTTCCAATTTTTCTAATTAACTTCTTCATAAGCGTCTTCCTCTTCTATATCATCAAATTCAATATCTTGTTTTGGTTTTAACTCATCTATTAACATCATTCTTACATCATCAAGTGTTAAGTTATATAACATTTCACCCTTTAATGCAATTGAAACTCTACCAGTTTCTTCAGATACAACTATACAGATTGCATCAGTTTCTTCAGCAAGACCTAATGCAGCTCTATGTCTAGTACCTAATCTCTTGTTTAACTTTGGACTATTACTTGTAGGGAATACAGCTCCTGCACAAGTAATTCTATCTCCTTGAATAATAACTCCACCATCATGTAATGGATTTCCTTCATAGAAAATAGCAATTAATAAATCACTAGTTAAATCAGCGTATAATTTCTTAGCCTTATCAATATAGTTTCCAAGACTAATATCTCTTTCAATAACAATTAATGCTCCAATTCTTTCTTTTCTTAAATAATCAATAGCATTAATCATTTCATAAACCATTCTTTCACGCTCATCTACAGTTAAAACTTTATGTCTACCAAGTAAATGAGTACGTCCTAATTGTTCTAGAATTGTTCTAATTTCAGGTTGAAAGATAACAATTAAAGCAATTGGTCCCCATTGAATAATATAATCAAGAATTACTCCAATAGTAACAAATCCAAAAATATCACTAATAATATATAAAGCAACTATAAATACTAATCCTTTAAAAATTAATGATAACTTAATATTATTTCTAATATTCTTCAAAATATAATAAATTACAAACCATACTAATAAGACATCAATAAAGTCTCTTAGTATAGATAAAATGTCTGTAACAGTAATTGACATTACATCCTCTCCTTCTAAAAACGTTATAATCTAGTATACAAAATTTTTATTAAATAGTAAAGTTATTGACCTTGAACACTAGTCACTATTGAATCAGAAACTTCAGCCATAGGAGCAACTACAGCTTGCTCTAAGGCAGTAACACCAGTTGGTTGTTGAACTGCACTTGCTGCTAAAGCAGAAGCATCAACAGTTTCACCAGCAATAGCTGCATGAGTTTCATCATATAACTTCTTAGCCTCTTGTTTTTTCAAATATTGTTCTCCTAAATAACCAATACAAGAACAAATTAAAATTCCACAAAGAATTGCAACTACAATATATAACGGTCCATCTAATACATCTCTAAAAAACGAGATAATAAAATCCATAGATATCACCCCTATTCTCATTATCTATGATAACATTTAAAAGAGAATTTATCAACCTAAGACAATAAAAAAACATAAAAAAAAGACCTAAGTCTTTTACTATTTAGTTGGTTCAATATGATTAAATAAAATCCCAATATTAACAAGACCACAAACACCAACAAGCGTATAAATAATTCTTGAAAATAATGTAGCTTCACCAAATATAAACGCAACTAAGTCAAAGTCTAGTAAACCGATTAATCCCCAGTTTACTGCTCCAATAATTGTTATAACTAACAATACTTTTTGTAATGTTTCCATATTCATCCTCCTAGAAATATCATTTACAAAAAAATAAATATTATACAAAAAATAAATTAAAATATATAATATAGCTAAAAGGAGAAAAACTATGGTACATTATGAAGGAATATTTTTTGATAAAGAAATTCAAGATTTAATAATCTCACTAGATAAAAATAAATTACCTGTTTTAAATGATGAAATACATTGTACATTTAAATTAAAACCAACAAATGATGAACTATTTGATGAAATAGTAGGGCAAGAAATAACAATAGAATTAATAGGATATGGTAGTGATGGTAAAAACAGCGGATTTGAAATAAAAATACCTAATGAATATAAAAAATATTACATTAATTACGAAGAAAATGATCCAACTAAATTAGAAAAAATTCATATAACTACATCAATTACTGAAGATTCAAAAGCTTATTTAACAAAAAATTTAAATTTTGTCCCACTAGAAAACCCAATAAAAGTTACTGGTAAATTCGGTTACTGGATCAAAGAAGATGACGGACAAGAATATTTAACATATGAAAAACAAAAAGACAAATATCCAAAATATGTCAAAATAAATAAAAACAATTCGATAATAAATGATAATTGGCTAGAATTCAGAAAAGTACGAGCAATAATTGAAAACAATAATCAATATGCCATTACCGAAGAAGGTGGAAAAATAATCTTCCCCGGTGGAAAATGTGATAAAGATGAAGAATTTATCGATGCAATAGAAAGAGAACTAAAAGAAGAAACAGGAATATCTTTTAACAAAAATGAATTAACAGAAATACTTAGATTAGAAACATTCTATGAAGATTTCTATGATTATAGAACAGATTCAAAAAAACCTAGACATACAATTACATACTATTATTATGTAAAAACAAATGAATTAATAAACGAAAATAATTTATCATTAACAGAAAGTGAAATAACTGAAAACTTTAAAGTTCAATTTGTATCGAAAGAAGAATTAATCAAAATTCTTAATGAAAATCATGAAAATGCTACAAACGGAATATACTTTGACGAAGAAAATCAAATTATTTTAAATAACTTTTTCAAATAAAAAATACTAGACAACTAGTATTTTTTTAATAACTCAATAAATGCTTTTACACGATATGAAGGAATTGTATTTTTAGGTAAAGTATACCCCAACTTTCTAGTTGGTAATAAAAAATTAACATCTACTTCATATAAATTATTATTCTTTAAATCTTCAAGTACATACTCCTTAGTAACAACACCAATTCCCATCCCAGACTTAACAAGTTCAGTTACTAAATGATGACTTACAACTTCCATATAAGGAGTAAAATTAATATTATTCTTTTTAATTACCTCATTAAATGAGTTTCTACTTACAGAAGGAGCAGTTTGAATAATAATTTTTTCCTGAAATAACTCATCAACATCTAATTTTATTTTTTTATTACTAACAAAAATATCATTTATTTCAGAAATTACATGAAAATCCAAATCTTTATCGATATTATTATTACTTCCAATAACAATATCAACATTACCATTTCTAAGTTCTTTTATTAATACTTCAGTTAAAAGATTAACAATTTTCACTTCAACTTTTGGATAAAGTCTATGAAATTCTTTTAAAAAAGGCATAAGAAAATGTTCTGTTACTGAAGTAGAAGCTCCTATTTTTAAAACACCACTATTAAGATTCTTTAAAGAACTAACTGTATTATATCCATTAACAAAATAAGACATTCCCTCTTTAACGTACTTATATAATTCATTACCCTCATCTGTTAAAATTACACCCTTCTTAGTTCTAACAAACAAAGTAACACCTAGTTGTCCTTCTAACATTTTAATTGATTGAGTAACAGCAGGCTGACTAATCATTAACTCCTCTGCTCCCTTAGAAATACTTTTATTATTCGCAACAACATAAAAAACTTTATAAAGTTCAAAATTTACATCCATATTATAATTTCTCCTTATACTTAACATAAGTTATATATATTATACTTATAACACAAATGCTAGTAAAATACAAAGTGAAAGGAGAAATAAATATGAAAAAAATATTAATAACAGCAGGTCCAACTAATGAATATATTGATGAAGTAATGAAAATTACAAATATGTCTACAGGAAGACTTGGAATCGAATTAACAAAAAATTTTTTAGAAAGCGAAAATGAGGTAACACTAATTGGTACAAGGAGTGTATTTAGAAGTGGATTATTTGAAAGATATGGTTTAGCAAATCATCCAAATCTACGTTCAATACCTATTGAAACAACTCAAGATATGTATTCTGCTCTAGAACAAGAATCAAAAAATAAATATGATTTAGTAATTCACTCTTCAGCAGTAGGAGACTATAAACCAGAATTTTCATTTAGAATGGAAGATTTAGCAACAGAACTAGTAGAAGCAATTGCAAATGGTAAAACCACAGAAGAAGAAATCGTAAGCATTTTAACTAATCCATCTTGCAAAGTAGATGATGATACCAAAATTAGTAGTTATGAACCACATCTAACAGTAAAATTAACTCTAACTCCAAAACTAATCTCCCACTTAAGAGAATGGTATCCAGATGCAACACTAGTAGGATTTAAACTTCTAGAAAATGTTACAAAAGAACATTTATTAGCAGTAGCCAAAAAACTATGTGTCAAAAATGATATGGACTATATTATTGCTAATGACTTAGCAGACTTAAGGCAAGGTCAACACTTATCATTCTTAGTAAACAAAGATGGTTATCAAAATACAGAATTTCACTCTCCTGAAGATATTTATCAAAAAACTAAATCATTTATTACAAAATAAAAATATCGCTTATTGCGATATTTTTAATTATTGTTTACTTTCTTAAATTGTTTTTCTAATTGAGCAACCTCTTCCCCAGAAATAACTAACTTCGATGAATCATCAAGTTTCTTAGCATACTCATCAGAAATAGTTCCAAAAAGTTCACTATTAATAGTTTCGAATGTATCCCTGATTCTATATAAATCAAAACTACAAGCTAATCTTCTTTTGCCTTCACCAATATCACCATAAGTTAAAGCACCATCAATATGTCCTTCACTATCCCATTTATCAAAAAATGCTACAACAGGATCATTTTCCTCAAAATCAATACACACATCTGAAAAACTTTCTAAACATTTTACAATAGACATATAAATCATAGTTTCCGCTTTTTTACTAACTAATAAAGCTTTATCAAATGCACTTGGTAATCTTTCTTCTAATAAATTAGTTTTTACATCATCAAAACTTTCCATAAATACCTCCCAAATCTAAAATAAAATTATCATAAAAAACAAATAATTACAATCTATTAATAATTTCCATAGCATATTCTAATAACTTATCTAAATTATTAAATGGTTCTTCATTATAATCTGTTCTATATAGCCAATCTAAATATCTTGTTTTAGGTGCACCATCAGGTCTACCATAAATAACTTTTTTAGAATGCATCCAATAGCCAAACTCAACATTAGTAGAAAAACCAGGCATATCCGGTAAACTTCTAGGAATCCAAAATAAAATTACTGTTGCCTCTGTTAAAGCTTCCCTTTCCCAATTAGCTTGATCTTCATAGTTCTCCTTTGGTATCCAAGTAGAGTATTCCGGAACAAACACAACTCCATCAAAACCAAGTTCTTCTAATTTTCTAACAGCTTCAATTCTCCAAGAAGCAACTTCTTTACCTCTAGGTGTAGGTCCAGCTAAAAAAATTGATTTTTTTCCCTTTAACACAACCTCATCAGAAAAGTTTACTCTCATATATCCACCTCATCTACTCTTTTTAAAAATTCATTTAACCCTAAATACCATTTATATATAGCTTTTTTTCTTTCCCTATATTCAATAAAATCTTCCTCTAAATAATTAGGATTATTGTTTTTATATCTTTCTAAACATCTTTCATAACATGTATTAACAGATGTTCTCATTACAATAAGTTTTCCTTTTAATTTACTAACATCTTTCATATTTCTAAATTGTGCAGAATCAATTACTAATGTTTTTCCACAACTAGAAAAATACTCAATCATATCTTGATAATACATATCAAATTCTTCAATAAAGTTAGGTAAGACATCAAACTTCTTTCTAATATGTTCACCATATTCACGACTTATACCAGTCGCATTCTCAAATCTACCAAAAACATCATCAGTATCAAGTACAACATAATTACTATCATTCAAATACTGTTGTGCATAAAAAGACTTCCCACTTCCACTTTCACCAGTTAAATTAATAACAGGATCATTACTAAAATTCTTAATATATGGTTTTTTATCAATAACCACGTCAATAAATAATTCACTATTTGACATATTATCACCTACTTTTATTATAACATATATCATTTTATGCTAAAATATATATAGATAATTATAGTAAAGGGATGATAAAAAATGAAACAACTTACTATTGGAATAGATATAGATGATACTATTACAAATACATTTGACTATCTAATGCCTGCAGTAGCAGAGTTCTATAAAATGGACTTAAACTATCTAAAAGAAAACAAAATTTCATATACAAGTTTAACTCCTAAAATGAAAGAACAAGAATTAGAATTTGCCAGAACATATTTTGACAAACTTATACCAAATACACCTGTAAAGCCAGATGCCGCAGAATACATTAGAAAAATCAAAAAACTAGGACACAAAATCATTATAATTACAGCAAGAAACCACTTATTCTATGAAGATCCATATAAAACATCTACAGAATATTTGACAAAAAACAATATACACTTTGATGAACTGTATTGTACATTTGACAAAGCAGGTATGTGTAAAGAACAACAAGTTGACATTTTCATTGACGATTCAATTAATCAATGTGACAAAGTAAAACAATCAGGAATTAAAACTCTTTTATTTAATTCTCAAATAAATGAACATAATCAAGAACATACCAGAGTTTACACTTGGGAAGATGTATACAACTACATTGCAAATCACTCATAAAAAGAACCAATTGGTTCTTTTTTTATCTTCTATAAACCTTAGGACTTTCTTCAACCCTCTCTAATGTAAACTCCTTGTTATCCATTCTATTAACATAATCAAAAATACTATTTGCATCATCCACAACATTATCTCCCCTTACATTTAATTCCTCAATTGTAGGAATAATAATATCATTCTTATCAAGGTCAATAACTTTCTTCATAGTTTCCAAATCACTTGGCCTACCATAACCACTAGACCAGCTAGATGTAATATCAGGAGTAACTTCAATCAATCTAAAATTAAGTCTTCTAATCCAAGATGGATGACATAAAGGAAAATATAACTTCTGAATATTCATTCTTTCATTCTCTGCTTTTAAAATAAAATCACTAAAATGCATCATAGATCCCACAGTAGACATTTCAAACAAATGTAAATCAACACTAAATCCCATATTCTCTAAAATCTCAATCATAGATAATACAACAGCACCTCTATTAAAAATAGCATCTTTTGAAGTATTACCATAAAATGAAGTATTCATATAAACATTTATTTTCTTTCTAGCTTCACTCTTTTTATTAAGCATTGATAAAGGACTACCTTCTAAATATGCTTTAACATCAGGTACATATCCTATATAATCATTAAATTGTTTATTTCTTTTCTTTGACATTTTAATATACTTTTCTAACTTAAG
>JAGARQ010000032.1 GCA_017622175.1 Bacilli bacterium
GAACTAGAAGGAAAAGAAAGAAGTTTATATGATGCTAATAAATATTGGGA
Organism: Bacilli bacterium; assembly: GCA_017622175.1. Taxonomy (GTDB): domain Bacteria; phylum Bacillota_I; class Bacilli_A; order RF39; family UBA660; genus JAEDES01. The sequence continues at coordinate 51 of JAGARQ010000032.1, forward strand.
TTATAATTTAAATTCAAATGAACTTGGCGTTGAACCTGTACAGGATATTTTTAAAAGATGTAGTGAGTTTCTTGATTATGTTAAAGAAAATCACAATAATGAAAGTGTATTAATTGTTGCGCATGCTGCGACAATTAGAGCTATTAGACACTTGTTATTAAAGACAGATTTATCTAAGTCATTATTACATGATGATATAAAGAATTGTTATTATGAAGAAATAGAGGTGTAATTATGGATAATATTGAATTATTTGAAGAAGAAATTGAAACAATTAGAGAGTTTTCTGAACTTGATATGGAAACATTTCATGAAGTATTAGATTGTACTCGTGGTGTTGTTAATGAAATGGGAAATGCTATTTCTCCAGCTGCAGTTATTGATATTATTGAAGGTGCTGTTGGTAATTTAGTTTATAATGCTGATGAGAAACCAATAACTGTAACTGAAGCTGTTGAAAGAACTATTACAAATCTTCATTTATTAGATGAGATGGATGATATGTTTGAAGATGAAGTAAATCCTAATATGGTTACTGATGAAAATGATACTGGTAAAGTAAGACAATAAAAAAAGCTTAAGATTCTTAAGCTTTTTATTTTTATAATTACTTGTTGTAGAATTCAACGATTAATGCTTCATTGATATCAGCATTAAGTTCATTTCTTTCAGGAAGTCTAACATAAGTAGCTTCTTTTTTGTTTTCATCATAAGTAATGAATTCAACTCTTTTTGTAACTTTTTCTAATGATTCGTTAACAACTTTTAAGTTTTTATCATCTTCTTTTAATGAAATAACATCTCCAACTTTAACTCTGTATGAAGGAATATCAACTTTTTTACCATTAACAGTAACGTGTCCGTGGTTAACAAGTTGTCTAGCTCCACGACGAGTAGAAGCGAATCCAATACGGTATACTAAGTTATCTAAACGAGATTCTAATAATCTTAAGAAGTTAGTACCGTGAATTCCTGACATTTTTTCAGCTTCAACGAAAGTTTTATGGAATTGTTTTTCATTAACACCATACATAAAACGAACTTTTTGTTTTTCTTTTAATTGGTTTCCGTAGTCAGAAGATTTACCTTTACGGTCAGCACCGTGTTGACCAGGACCATAAGAACGACGAGCTAATTCTTTACCAGTTTCACTGATTGAGAATCCAACACGTCTAGCTTGTTTGTAAGCTGGACCAGTATATCTTGCCATAATTAATTTCTCCTTTCTTATATTTACAAATCAATGAAATGAGTTAGTCGTATCTTAGGGAGTTTTTCTTATGTGTTCGCATAAACAGCAACTGTTACTAAGCTTATTTTGAAAAACACTTTAAAATACTCTAATTCCGCTGTTTCAAGGAATTTGCATTTTTAATTATATGTTAAAAGTGTTGATATGTCAAGGTTTTTATTATATTAGGGGAAAAGAATATAATAATTTTATCTAAAATAGTAGAAAATTGAAGGTTGTTTATGTTAAAATATTGATAGAATTATAGATAGAGGTGAGGATATGCAAGGACAATATCTTATTATTGGTTCAGTAGTAGTTCTTATACTTATTGTTGTTATAGTTGTTCTTCACTTTATTAGAAAGATGCAGTTAAAATTCTATAAGGATAAGGTTAAAAATTTGGAAATACAAAGAAACTTAGTTGCTTCAACACCTGTTCTTTTAGAATTATCTAAAGTAGAGCCTATTATCAAGAATGATAAGATGGAAGAAAAATATAATAAATGGCAAGATAGATTTACTCATATTAGAGAACATAGATTAACTCAAATAGATGACATGTTAATAGATTTAGATCTTTATATGGAAAAAAGAGATTATAAAACATGTAGTCTTAATATTGCGAAAATAGAAATAGAAATTTATAAAGCAAGAGAGTCTGCTGATGCTTTACTTGAAGAGATTAAAGATATTACCTTAAGTGAAGAAAAATATAGAAGTATTGTTATTAAGTTAAAGAGTAAATATAGAACTTTAACTAAGGAATTTAATGAACATAAACAATTATATGGAGATGTTCAAGAGGCAATAGATTTACAACTTGAAAATATTGAAAGACGTTTCTTAGATTTTGAAAAAGTAATGGAGAAAAATGAATATAATGAAGTTGTTCATATTGTTAAGGCTCTTGATATTATGATTGAACATATGGATATTATTGTTAAAGAAGTTCCAGATGTATTATTAATGGCTAATCAAGTTATTCCTAATAGAATGAATGAAGTTAATTTAACATATAAAGATATGTTAGAACAAGGTTATCCACTTGATTATTTAAATATTGAGTATAATTTAGAAGAAACTAAAAAGAATATTGAAGCTTGTTTAGAAAAAGTACATATTTTAAATTTAGAAGGATGTATGTTTGATTTAAAGACAATGCTTGAATATTTTGATGCATTATTTATTGATTTTGAAAAAGAAAGACTTTCTAAGAAGGTATTTGAAGAAGTAAATAAAGATTTTAAAAAGAAAATTGATAAGACTAATAAATTAGTCAGTGATGTTTATGAACAATTAGATGATATTAAGCATATGTATGACTTAAATGAAGAAGATGTTGAAATTATTCATGAGGTTAATAAAGTATTAGTTGTTATTAATGATGATTATAAAAAGTTAGTTGCTAAGGTTGATAGTGGAGCTACTCCTTATTCCATGTTACAACAAGAAGTTGAAGATTTAACTTTAAGACTTGATGCAATGGAAGATGAGTTTGATAAGGCTTTAAAATCACTAGGTAATATGTATGATGATGAAGTTCGTGCAAGAGAACAGTTAGAAGAAATTCAAGAGTTCTTAAAACAATGTAAGAGTAAAATGAGAGCTTATAAACTTCCTGTTATTACAGATAATTATTTTGTTCAACTTTCTGAAGCTAATGAAGCTATTGTTGAAGTTATTAAAGAACTTGAACAAAAACCTATTGTTATTAAGACACTTAATACAAGAGTTGATACAGCTAGAGATTTAGTTTTAAAACTTTATAATACTACTAATGAGATGATTAAGACTGCGCAACTTGCAGAAATGTCTATTGTTTATGGTAATAGATATAGAAGTTATTATGAAGAAGTTGATAAGGGATTATTTGATGCTGAAATTCAATTCTTTAAAGGTAATTATAAAGAGGCGTTAGATATTTCTATTAAAGCTACTTCAGTAGTAGATGAAGATATTTCTAAAAAATTATTACATGTATATGATAAGTAGACTTATGTCTACTTATTTTATTTTGCTTGATTTTTTCTTTAGATTTTGTTAATTTTAATATAAGCGAGGGTAGATAATATGAATGAACAAAAGAATGGTTTGATTTCTATTATTTTGATTGTTGTTATTATTGTTTTAGTTGGTTATCTTATTATTAATTTTGATAAGATTTTTAATACTAAGAAACCTACTGCTAATGCACCAGTAAGTAATGAATTAAGTAAATTTAAAAACTTTGATTCTAGTAAGATTAGTGATGTTGAAGCATGTGGTTCTTATGCAGAGGGAACTGCTGTAACAATGGAATGTAATACTTTAGATAAGAAAGATACTAATTCTTTATTAAAAGAATTAGATAAAATGGTATTTACTAAGAGTGTTAATTATGAAGAGATTCTTACTAATCCCGGGACAGTAACTATTAATTATAATGATGAAACAACAATTCAAATTATTGTGTCTTTTGATGGAGTATTATATGTTACTTGGGATTTATCAGAAGGTATATGGAAAGAATATCAACTTTCTAATTTGAATTTCTTAAATGATTATACTGAATTATATATTAAATAATATAAAAGTTATCTTTGGATAACTTTTTTATTGTGATTAAGTAGTTATTTATGGTAAAATATGCGTGTTGGAGGTAGTCCTTATGAATAGAGTAATATTAATTAAATATGGAGAACTTAGTACTAAAAAAGGAAATAGAAATTTCTTTATAAAAACTTTATATGAAAATGTTAAAAGTAAATTAAAAAAATATGATGTTAAAATATCTAAAGATAGAGCAAGAATGTATATTGAATTTTTAGATAGTGATTTAGATGAAATAAAGAAGATTATTGATAGAATATTTGGTATTCATATGTATCATATTGCGACAATTGTTGATACTAATATTGATGTAATTAAGACTTCTGTTTTAGAGATTATGAAGAATGAAAGTTTTAAGACTTTTAAAGTTGAAACTAAAAGAAGTGATAAATCATTTGAGATTCATAGTCAAGACATGAATAGAGTACTTGGTGGAGTAATTTTAAAAAATATAGATACATCTAGTGTTGATGTTCATAATCCTGATATTTTAGTTACTGTGGAAATTCGTGAAAAGAATACATATATTTATTTAAATAGTTATAAAGGTAGTGGCGGATATCCTGTAGGAACTCAGCCTAAAGGAATGCTAATGCTTAGTGGTGGAATTGACTCTCCTGTTGCTGGATACTTAGCAATGAAAAGAGGAGTTAAGTTTGATGCGGTGTATTTTGAAGCTATTCCGCATACTAGTTTAGAAGCTAGAAATAAAGTAATTGAACTTTGTAAGAAATTAGCTGGTTATACAGATCAAATTAATTTACATATAGTTAACTTTACTCCAATTCAAGAAGAAATTTATAAGAATTGTAGAGAAGACTATTGTATTACTATTATGCGTAGAATGATGTATAGAATTATGGAAAAGATTTCTAATAGTCATAAAGGATATGCAATTATTAATGGTGAATCTATTGGACAAGTTGCTTCTCAAACTTTAACTAGTATGAGAGTAATTAATAGTGTTACTAATATGCCTGTTATTAGACCAGTTGCATGTTTGGATAAATTAGAGATTATGGAAATTGCTAGAAAGATAGATACTTATAATACTAGTATTTTACCATTTGAAGATTGTTGTACTGTGTTTGTTCCTAAACATCCAGTGATTAATCCAAGAATTGATACATCAATTTACGAAGAAGAAAAATTTGATTATAAGAGTATGATAGATGATGCAGTTGAATCTATGAATACAATTAAAGTATCAGAAGATATGGATAATGAGTTTAGTGATTTACTATAATTTACCAATAACTTTTATGTATTAAATATTTATTATTTCACATTCTAGTAATGTACAGGAGGTGAAATAAATGAATAACAAAAACTCAATGAAGATGAGAGTTCCAGGAGCTAAACAAGCTATTGAAAAAATGAAATACGAAATAGCTAACGAATTTGGTGTTAATTTAGGACCAGATGCTTCTAGTAGAGCTAACGGATCAGTTGGTGGTGAAATTACTAGACGTTTAGTTCAAAATGGTATGAACCAAGTAAGTGGAAGCTATCAAAATAAATAGGTAAGCTTAAAAGATAGGCCGTAATGGTCTATCTTTTGTTTTTATAAATTTATTATTTTTATAGAAAAATACATATATTTCGTGTATAATACAAGTAGATTATTTGAAAGAGGTGTATTATTTTATGAAAATAATGTCAATCAATGCTGGAAGTAGTTCTTTAAAGTTCAGTTTATTTAATATGGACAATGAAGAAGTTATTGCTAGTGGATTATTCGAAAGAATTGGGATTGAACAAAGTTGTTATACTATCAAATATAATGGTGAAAAGCTAAAACAAGAAGTTGATTTACCTGATCATAGTGTAGCTGTTTCTATTTTATTAGAAAAATTAGTTGAATTAGGAATTATTCAATCATTAGATGAAATTAATGGAGTAGGACATAGAATTGTTAGTGGTGGAGATCGTTATAGTGAGTCTATTTTAGTTACTGATAAAGTAGTTGAAGATATCATTGAATTAAAAGATTATGCTCCATTACATAATCCTGCTCATGTACTTGGAATTAATGCATTTAGAGAAGCATTACCTGAAGTACCAATGTCTGTAGTATTTGATACTGCTTTCCATCAAACAATGGATCCAGTTAGTTATTTATATCCAGTACCATATAGTTGGTATGAAGACCATAAAGTAAGAAAATATGGTGCTCATGGAACTTCTCATAGATATATTGCTTTAACTATTGCTGATGAGTTAAAGAGAGATGATTTAAAAGTAATTTCATGTCACTTAGGAAATGGTGGTTCAATTACTGCTATTAAAGATGGTAAGTGTGTAGATACTTCTATGGGATTTACTCCTTTAGCAGGAATTATGATGGGAACTCGTTCAGGAGATATCGATCCATCTATTATTCCATTTGTTATGGAAAAAGAAGGAAAGAATGCTGCTGAAGTAATTTCTGATTTAAATAAGAAATCTGGATTCTTAGGAATCAGTCAATTAAGTAGTGATTCAAGAGATATTGAAAACGGAATCGCTGAAGGAAATGAAAAATGTAAATTAGCTCAAGATAAGTTTGTAAGAACTGTTGTTGACTATATTGCAAGATACTATGTTTTACTTGGAGGTTGTGATGTATTATGCTTCACTGCTGGAATTGGTGAAAATAGTAAGGGTGTAAGAGCTCAAATAGTTGAAAAATTAGCTTGTTTAGGATTTAAATTAGATGCTCAAGCTAATGATGTAAGAGGGGAATTTAGAAAGATTAGTGCAGATGATTCAAGCTCATTAATTTATATTCTTCCAACTGATGAAGAGTTAATGATCGCAAGAGATACTCTTAATTTAATCAATAGATAGGAAAATGTGTGATGTTTAGAGAAATATATAAGAAAATTGAGGAATATGATACTATTGTAATTGCTAGACATATTGGTGTTGATCCAGATGCTTTAGCAAGTCAATTAGCATTAAGAGATTCTATTAAATTAACTTTCCCAGAAAAGAAAGTCAGTGCAATTGGAACTGGTAGTGCTAAATTTTACAATGTAGGTAGATTAGATAAATTAGAAAAAGTAGAAAACGCTTTATTAATTGTTTTAGATACTCCAGATCAAAAAAGAGTAGATTCAGTAGATTTCTCGTCATTTTCTTATATGATTAAAATCGACCATCATCCATTTGTTGAAAAATTTTGTGATTTAGAATATATAGAAGATACTGCTAGTTCTACTGCTGAAATTATAATGAATTTTATAATGAGTGTAGATTTAAAGTGTGATGAGAATATTGCTTCAACACTTTATTTAGGATTAGCTAGTGATTCTAACAGATTCTTATTTGATAGTTGTACTTCAAAAACATTTGGTTTAGTTTCTATATTCTTAGAAAAATATAATTTTGAATTAAGTGAAGTTTATAAAAAATTGTATTTAAGACCAATGAATGAAGTTAGACTAGAAGGATATATTGCTTTAAACATGAATGTTACTGAAAATGGTTTAGGATATATCCAAATTACTAATGAAGTGTTAAATCAATTAGAGGTTGATAGTGCTTCTGCAGGTAATATGATAAATAACTTTAATTTCATCAAAGAGGTTTTAGTTTGGGCAACAATTACTGAGGATGTTAAAAATGATCAAATTCGTGTTTCGATAAGATCGCGTGGTCCTGAGATTAATGAAGTTGCAGAAAGATTTAATGGTGGGGGACATAAATTTGCATCTGGTGCAAAGCTTAAAAGTTTTGATGATGCAATGCAGTTAATGAAAGAATTAGATGAATGTCTTATTGAATATAATAAGATGATTAGCGAGGAGAATTAATATGATAATAAAGGAAGCTAGTTTAGAGGTTATTGCAACTAGAAGAAGCCAATATCCTATAGATGGTAAACCTGAATTTTTACTTGTTGGACGTAGTAATGTTGGTAAAAGTAGTTTTATCAATTCAATCCTTTCAAGAAAGAATTTAGCGTATACTTCAGCAAGACCTGGTAAAACTCAAACTCTTAATTTTTATAATGTTAATGGCGATTTCTATTTAATTGATGTTCCTGGTTATGGTTATGCAGCTGTTGATAAAAAAACACAAGCTAAATTTGGAATGATGATAGAAGAATATTTAGAGAAAAGAGAAGAGTTAAAAAGAGTATTTATGTTAATAGATTTTAGACATAAACCAATGGAAGATGATTTATTAATGTATAACTTTTTAAAATATTATAATTTACCAGTTACAGTAGTTGCTACTAAAGCAGATAAAGTTACTGGTAGTAAAAAAGAAAAAAATTTAAAGACAATTTTAGAAACTTTAGATTTAGTTGTAGGGGACGATTTAGTTGTTTTCTCTAGTGTAACTAAACTTGGAGTAAAAGATGTCGTTAAGAAAATAGAAGGCTTAATAGAGGAAACTATTTAAGCCTTTTTCATATACTGAAATAGGTGATATTCATGAAGATAGAGACTTATGGAAAAGAAAATTTTAGTATATTTATTAATAGTTGTTATATAAAAGAAGATATTTATAATGATAAAGATGGTTTGGTTAGATATATTAAAGATTATTTATTTAAAATAAGAAGTAAATTAAATTTAAGAGGTTTTTATAAAGTTAGAGTTTATTATAAAAGTAATATTGGTATTTTTATGGATATAAATAAATTAGATGATTTGGACTTAGTTAATAATTTGGATTTAAGAATAATTGTTACTGATGATGATATTTATTTTGAAACTGATGATTATTTTTTAATTAATGAACTTAATGATAAAAGATTTATGAACAATAAATTTTATTGTATTGTTGATGATAAATTTGATGATATTACTTATTTTAGTGAATTTGGTAGATTTATTTATGGTAAAGAAGTAATTAATTTACTAAACAATAGTAAAATTTTATGATAAAATTATTATAGGGTGATGTTAGTATGAGTAATGGTAGAAAACTTTTATTTGTAATTAGCTTTCTTATTATTGATTTGTTACTTATTGGTAGTATTTTGATAATGAGGGATTTCACTGGTAAGAATTTATTAAAAAATGAGGTTAATGCTTTAATAGAACTTGATTTTAAAAAAGATAAATATAATACTGAGATAAAAAGTATTGGTAGTTATGCCGTTGCAGAAGAAGCTTTAAAAAAATATTTAGATGATTATGCAGTAGAAGTTCAAAATGTTTTAAGAGTTAGATATGATCAAAGACTTAATAATATGTTAACAATTGATAATTATAATGAGGAAGCTCCATTTTATACTGATTCATTAAATTATTTAGATAATCTACGTAATAATTTTAATTATAATATTGATATATTAATGGAACGAGTAAGTGAAGAGGCTATTTATAATCATATTAATAATTATGATGCTGATAAAGATAGTGTTAACATTTATAACAATATATTAATTGAAAGTAATTTGGTTAAGAAAATAGAAGACAATCAAAATGACTTAATTAAAAAGAGAATTGAGATAAATAGTTATATTGATTCTATATATGATGTATTAGTTTTTTTAAGAGATAATCCATATTATAGTGTCATTTCAGAAAAAATTGTATTTTCTGATGAGGGGATGCAAAATAAGTATTATGAATTAATTAGTAAAACAAAAAGAATCTATGAATAGATTCTTTTTATATTACGATTGCAATCATGTTATTTGAACCTTTATTTACTACTTTTGATAGGGTTGTTTGTAGTTTAAATCTTATGTTATCTGGCATAAGATTTATTTTTGATTGAATTCCTTCTTGAACAATTGAATCTAGACTTCTACCGAATATTTCGCTTTTCCATATTTCATTTGGATTTTTTTCTTGGTCTTTCATTAAGTAATCAATTAGTTCTTTACTTTGAACTTCACTTCCTATGATTGGTTCAAATGTCGATTCTACATCAACTCTGATCATATGAATTGATGGTGCAACTGCTTTTAATTTTACTCCATAACGTGGACCTTGTTTTACTATTTCTGGAGATGCTAATTTCATGTCTTCTATTGATGGTGTTGCGACTCCATAACCAGTTTGTTTAACCATTTTTAAGGCGTATTTAATTTGATCATATTCTTTTTTTGCAACATTATAGTCTTGAAATAAAGAGAGTAGGTCTGCTTTATTTTTTATATCTACATTTATAATTTCAGTTAATGTTTGTTGATATAACTCTTTTGTTGCAACTAAATTTACTGTTACTATTCCTGTTGATGAGTCTACTTCTGAGAGATAGGCTTTTTCAATATATTCATTTTCTATAAAATGATTTGTTATATTTTCAATGTCTTTTAATTTATCAATCTCAATTACACTTTCTTTAATTGATTCTATATATGATTTCTTTACTGGGTGGTCTGGGTTTAGAATGGCAATCCATTCTGGCATGTTAACTTTTACTTCTAGTACTGGAAATTCATATAATGCTTCTCTTAAGATATTATACATATCTTTTTCGGTCATCGCTTCTATACTAATAGGTAATACTGGAACGTTGTACTCTTCTTTTAATGTTTCTGATAGTTTTTCTGTTTCTGGCAGAGAAGGGTGTGTTGAGTTTAAAATAACAATAAATGGTTTACCAATGGCTTTTAATTCGTTTATTACTCGTGTTTCTGCTTCTAAATAGTCTGTTCTTTGGAATTCACCAATTGAGCCATCTGATGTAACTACAATACCAATAGTAGAGTGGTCTTTAATTACTTTTTCTGTTCCTATTTCAGCTGCTTCTGTAAATGGTATTTCTTCATTATACCA
>JAGARQ010000033.1 GCA_017622175.1 Bacilli bacterium
AATGAAAAAATTGTTGAAGAAGCAGCAAAAAAAGAAATAGTAAGACGCTACTTCCAAGAAATGACTAATTATAAACTAGGTTTAGTAGATTTAGAAGTACCAGAAAAAATAAAAATATTAATGAATTCATTAGACATAGATGAAAATCTAATCAAACCAAGACAAAATGCTTTAAAAAAATCTTCTATCGAAAAAGTTCCAGTTGTCGCAATTTCAGTTAAAAATAAAATAATTACAGGTAAAGCCTCTAAATTATTAAGTGCACCAAGTGCTTTAATATTAAACACTATTAAACAATTAAGTAAATTACCTGATAATATGGATTTATTAAGTCCAACAATACTAGAACCAATCTTAAAATTAAAAAATAATAAACCGCTTCAACTACAAGAAGTATTAATCGCACTAAGTATTTGTTCAGTAACAAACCCAATGGTAAAAGATGCCTTAAATCAACTAGATAAATTAAAAAACTGTGAAGCACATTCATCGCACATTATAACTAACGGCGATTTAAAAGCACTAAAAGAATTAAAAATAAAGTTAACTTGCGAAGCAAAATTTCAAACAAGTAATTTATACGATGAAATAAATTAAGAGCTCTGCTCTTTTTTTATGCAATAAAAAAGAGTTAAATAATTAACTCAATTTCTTAATAACATCTCTTATTTTATCATAATAAACTATATCAGCTTTAACAGAAAAATCACTTATTTTATAATCAATATTTTCAATTATTTGTCCACCATATTTTAAATAAAAGTTAATTGCATCATTTCCAGTTAAACATTCTAAATACATTGTCTTATAACCCATATCCCTAATACCTTTAGATGCTCTTCTAAATAACTCTTTACCAATACCAATCTTTTGATAATCTTTCAAAACATACAAAGCGCCAAGCAACCCACTATCTGCATAAGAATCATTTTGTGATTTAGAATACTGACATATTCCAACAATCTTACCATCAACTTCACAAACTAAATATTTATCTAAATCACCATCAAAATCTAATTTTTCTAAATATTTTTTTGTTTTTAAAGCACGTTCTTCAAAATTATTAATACGATCATCTAAATAATCATCAGGCATAAATCCTCTATATGTTTCTTCCCAACTATAACAAGAAACATAATATATACCTTCATAATCATCAATCTTTGCTTCTCTATATACAATATTCATAAACTATTCCTTTATCAAATCAATAATATAATTATAATCTTCTTCACTAATTTTATATACACCATTATATGGTTCTTCTAAATAATATTTATCTTTTCTTTTATAAACATAAAAATTACCTACAGTATCTTCCTCTTTATAATAAAATCTAATTGCCACTAAATGTTCTGCATTTGTTGGAAAATCTTGAACACTAACAGATTTCGTACTTAAATTAAGATCATAAATACCATTTAAAACTTTATCCATTTCTTCTTCTGTCATAACAGTAACAATACCACTTTCAAGTTCATAAGAAATCGAAGATAAATTATGACTATTTGGTATATCTAATATATAAATTTCTCTGTTTTCTAATTTATACCAAACAAGACCAGAAAAAACAGCAATAACAACTAAAAATATAATAAATCCAATAACTTTATTTTTTATCTTTTTCTTTTTCATCAGCTAATTCTTCCTTTCTTTTTTCAGCATATCTTTTACTAAAGAAAAAACTTCCCGAATAAAAAACTATATATACTAAACCCATTACTAAAAGATTAATACCTATTTGTTTAAAATCCATAATATCCCTCCTAATTATCTATAAAAATTATATCATAAAAAAATAGATCTTTCGACCTATTTTAACTAATCAATAAACTTTCTTGGAACTCTATCACTAATAGTTGATATAACTTCGTAATTAATTGTTTCACATATATCGCTTACCTCATTTAAAGTAACAATCTCATTATCAAACAAATAAACAAAATCTCCAACTTTACAGTCAACGTCACTTATATCAATCATAAATGAATCCATGCAGACATTACCCAAGATTTTACATCTTCTACCATTAACCGAAACAAACCCTTTATTAGAAAGTTTTCTCATAACACCGTCGGCATAACCACAACCCACAGTTGCAACAACCATCTTTCTATCAGCAACAAAACTTCTTCCATAACTAACTGCATCACCAACATTAATTTCTTTAATAAAAGAAATAGAACTTCTAAATTTTAATACTGGCTCTAACCTTATCTTCTCAATCGCACTCTTACAAGAAGGATAACCATAAAGAATAAGTCCCGGTCTTACTAAATTACAAATACCCAAGTCAAAATTTAAAATACCATTACTCGCAGCACAATGAACATATTTTATAGTTGGAAATTCTTCTTTTAAAATACATACATTCTTATTAAATAATTCAATTTGCTTATTAGTAAATTCATAATCAATATCAGCAGAAGATAAATGAGTATAAACCCCTTCAACTAATGCATTACTAGCCTTCAAATTATTTATAAATTCCCCTAAATTAGAATCTAAAACACCAGTTCTACCCATACCAGTTTCAAGTTCTACATGAACTCTAATCTTTTTATCGTATTCCTTCGTTTTCTTTAAAAAATCTATTGAAGAAACACCAACAATAATATTATTACTAATAATATCTTCTATTTCTTCAATATATGGTTGGTTAAGAACAAAAATATCTTTCTCATAACCAAGTTTTCTAAGTTGAATTGCCTCATCAACTATCGCAACAGCAACCATATTAAATTCATTCATCAAAGAAATATCTTTATTTAAGTAAGTACCATAAGCATTTGCTTTAACTACTGGCATAATCTCAGTATCATTAACTAACTTTTTTATTTCAGAAACATTCTTTCTAAATGCTTCCCTACTAACTTCTAAACAAGTTCTTCTCATAATTCACCTCATCATGTATTTTATTAAGTATATGAATTAAAAGAAAATATTATCTTCTAAATCATCAGGATGTGTAATTAGTTCTTCTGCTTTTTCCCAAGGAAAAACAGGTGCATAATAATCAATTCCAAGTTCAAGGCATTTCACTTCATCTAATTGATCTTCATTATATTGAAATACATAATCAAAATAATCAATTATTCCTTTAAAATCATTACTTAAATATTTTTTAGTAATACATACATATAAAATAATTGCATCATTATAAACCTTTTTTATTTCATCAATTGCAATTTCAGCACTCATGCCACTACTTTGTAATGCATCAACGATTAAGAAAACAGGTTTTTCTTTATTAATATTTAAACTATTTAATGGATCAAATATCGTTTCAATAGTTTCCTTACCATCATTATAAGTAATATGTTTAATTTGAATAGGAGCAAATTTAACAATATTTAATTTATTTGAAATATATACTGCAGGAACTGCACCACTTCTAACAATAGGCATTATATAATCAACTTTTAAATTATTTTCACCTAAAAAGTTCTCTAAATTATTACTTAAAACATCAATACACTTTAAAAATCTTTCATGACTAAGTTCTTTATATTTAACCATTATTTTTTCTCCTTAATTCAACAAAATTTTCAATATGATAAGTACGAGGAAACATATTAAAAGGTTTAACATATAAAACTTCATACTCATCTTCTAATAATTTTAAATCTCTGCCTAAAGTTGCCGGATCACAAGAAACATAAATTAAAGTATCAGCACCAATTCTTTTAATATTATCTATTGTCTTATTGTCAAGACCTGCTCTAGGAGGATCAACAATCACAAGATCAATATCATCGAAACTATCTATAACATTTTCAACTTTATCACAAATAAACTCAATATTTGAACAATTATTAAGTTCTTTATTTACATTCGCATCACTTATACCAGATTTTGAATAATCAACTCCAACAACTTTATTAACATAATCACTTACATATATTCCAATTGTTCCAGTACCGCAATATAAATCAAGAACTTTATTTGGTTTATTTTTCTTAACTACATTTAAAATCTCATCATATAAAAGTTTAGTAACCTCTTTATTAACTTGAAAAAAAGATTTACTACTAACATAATATTTTTTATCAGAAATAGAACTAATAATTTTCCCATCACCAAGTATTACTTCATCATTAATAATTAATGTATCAACTAAATTAACAAGTTCTGAATAATCATCAACCTTACCAGTCAGAGAAACCATCACTTCAGAACTATCATTACTACATCTAATAAGAAGTTCCTCAATTTGTTCGGTATATGCTAATTTCTTAACAACTTCCATTACTTCATTAATTTTATCATCTGCAAGTAAACAACTCTCTGTTCCAAAAACACTATTAGAGCCACTTTCACAATAACCAAGTCTACTATTACTTCCATGAAGAGTAACTTTATTGCGATATCCATATTCATTACATGAAACAACATCTAAAATTTTTTCCGAAGAAACATTTCCAAACTTTTTTAAAATTTCTTTAACTTTCATACATTTATAATTATTTTCTTCTTTAAAATCTAAATGACTTAAATTACAACCACCACAGATATCAGAGTAACGGCAGACTTCTTCTACTCTATCTTCAGCTAATTTATAATAATCAACTACTTTACCAAGTAAATACTTTTTAGAATCTTTAATAATCTTTATCTTTACTATTTCACCAGGTAAAGCTTTCTCAACAAAGCAAACTTTACCATCAATATAAGTAATTCCTCTACCAAAATGATCTAATTTTTCAATTTCTACTTTCATAGTATCTACCTCTATTCCTAACACTAATTATAACAAAAAAATACATAGAAATAAATTACTTTTACATACTAATACTGGTGAATTATATGAACTTAGAAAAATATATAAAAAAATATATTGGACCATCCAAAGATTATATTTTTAAATACTTAGTAATTAAAAGGCAAAATATCTTGCTCATCTTTAATGAAACATTAATTGATACAAACAAATTAAATGATTTCATATTAAGACCATTAATAAAATTAACTAAGAAAAAACTAAATAACTTAGAAAATTATCTTCCAAACACTAATATAAATAAAATAACTATCGAAGAATCACTTGAATATTTATCAAAAGGCTTCTTACTAATAAACATAAATAATATTATATACGCATCAGAAATAAGAACAATCTTAGATCGAGGTATTCAAACAATAGAAAGTGAATTATCAGTAACAGGACCAAAAGATAGTTTTACTGAAACCTATAATATTAATATAACCCTATTAAGAAAAAGAATTAAAACAACCAATCTTTTTATAGAAAATATTGAATTAGGAAGAACAACTAAAACTAAAATAGGCATAGCCTATGTTAATAATATTGTAAGAAAAGACTTAGTAGAAAACATAAAACAAAAATTAGAAAAAATTGATATTGATGGAATAATAGATTCAAGTTATTTAAAAAAATCCTTAGAAAAAAGAAATAGTCTTTTCCCAACAATAACCCTTACAGAAAGACCTGATAAAACATCTCAAGCTCTTTTAGAAGGAAAGATAGTTATTATTGTCGACATGTCACCATATGTCTTAATACTTCCAAGTTTCTTTGTTGACTTCTTTCACACTACTGATGACTACTATCAGAAAACAACCAACACCTCGTTTATAAGAATTATACGTTTTTTTGCCTTTATAGTCGCAGTATTTACACCAGCTATATATATTTCTATCACAACAAGAAATTACGATATAATCCCCTTAAAATTACTTTTAACTTTAAAAGCAGGAAGAACCTTCGTACCATTCCCTGCTTATATAGAAGCATTATTTATGCTAATATGTTTTGAAATATTAAAAGAATCAGATTTACGTATGTCAAAAACATCTTCATCTGCAGTATCAATATTAGGAGGATTAATCTTAGGAGATGCCGCAGTAAGTGCCGGAATAGTTTCACCAATTATGATTATTGTAATAGCAATATCCTCAATTTCATCATTAACATTCTCATCACTTGAACTAGGCAATGCCCTAAGAAACTATAAAATAATTTTATTAGTCCTTTCAACACTATTTGGAATAAATGGTCTACTAGTAGGAACAACAATACTAATATATAACCTATTAACACTAAAAGTCTTTGGAATACCTTATTTAAACCCAATAATCCCATATGAAAGAAACGAAATAAAAGACACTATTATAAAAACAAATACAAAAGAAGAAAAAAGAAACTCACAACTTACAAAAAACATTAATAAAGGAAGATACTCATGAAAAAAATAATATTAATAATTTTAATAGTACTAGAATTATCAATAATAAAAATACCATCATATAAAGAATTAAATAATTTAGCAATTATCGAAGAAATAAAAGTAATAAAAGAAAATAATAAATATACAATTACATTAAAAGAAATTATTCCAATAAAAGAAAATGACGGAATAAATTATAAATACAAATATTATAAAGAATCATCTAATTCTATAACAGACACTATAAATAAATTAAATAATCAAACAAAAAAGAAACTTTACTTAAAAAAAGCAAAGTCTCTAACAACAAATATAATTAATTCAAATAATATAATCAAAGAATTAGATATAAAACCTAAAATAATTAATCATATTAATTATTAATCTTAGAGCAAGCAAACCCATTACTCTCAAAATAATTAGTAACTACATCTTCTGCTCCTATATAATTTAACAATTCAATATTCATTGGATTATCAATGGCGTTTTGTTGAGTTAATGTAATTGCAGTCTGACTAGCATTTTCATCAATATCAACTCCAACAATTGACTTTAAGAATAAAATCTCATGTTCTACATTCATATTACCTTTATCAGAATCTTTTTCATCTGCATCAGGTGTATAATCCATAAATATTACTTTATTTTTAACTGCAATTCCGTTTTCATAGAAAACATCAGCAGTTATTTTTTTCTTATCCTTAACAGCTACTTTCTCGCAATATAAATTATGTTTTTCAATTACAACCTTAGTCTCTGTCTCTTCCTTAGGCATATAAGCTCTAAGTAAAGGAGGTACAATAATAAACATTGCCAAAAACATCATCGTTGCAACAACTACTAAAGGACTCTTTGGAGCTTTTTCATTCATCTTATCTTCCCCTCTACTTTCTCTCTACTATTAAGTATAACATAAAAATAAATTTTGTAAATCTACTACTTAATTTTTATACCAAGTAAAAGTGACAATCCAATAGCTTGTTCATAACTAACAACAAGCCCTTTCAAACTATCTATTGGCACTCTTAAATCACTAATTTGACAATTACTTAAATCAATATCTTTCAACTTAGTTTGAAAAAATTCAACACTCTTCATAGTACAATTATCAAACAAAAGACTTTTCCATTTTAAACTATTAAAACTAGAATCATCTAATTTACAATTCTCAAACTTTACATTTCTTATATTACAACCAGAAAAATTACTATAACTTAAATTACAATTAATAAAAGTAACATTTTCTAAAAAAGAACTATTAAAATCAACCCCAACTAAAGTAGAATCAACAAATTTCATATTTTTATAAGATCTACTTGATAAATCAACATTAGAAAAATTTGAACTAATTACCTCAGTATCACTAATATCAATTCCTTGTAGATTACTTTTAGAAAAATCACATTTCTTAATAATAGAATGATCAATTTCAAAATAATCATAATATCCTTCAACACATATATCAGTTAATTCTCTATCATAAATATCTTCACCAGTAATTTTATATAATTTCTCCATAAATCAATTCTTTAAGTTTTTTAATCTTTCAAGCCTTTCTCTTAAACTTTTTTTTCTTAATAATTCTTCATTTTCATCTATTATAAACTCATTATCTTTACTAAGAATAATACTACCTTCATGAATACCTTTAGGTAATTCTTTAATATTCTTTTCAATAATTTCTCCAGTTGAAATATTTTCTAAAACAACAATATCTTCAATAATTCTATCAATCGCATATTTCATATTACTCACCTATCCATTTAAATTAATATCTAGTTTTTCGACCTTAACAGTTTTACCATCACTACTTACAAAAATAGTTCCATCAAGATCAGTTCTAAATATCTGACTACCATTATCTTTTAATTTTGTAATTGTCACAGAATGAGGATGATTATAAGAATTATCTTCCCCAACTGAAATAATTGAATAATCAGGTGTTACTTTCTTTAAAAAATTAACCGAACTTGAATATCTAGAACCATGATGCCCAACTTTTAATACATCACTATCTATATTATCATTTAATATTTTTTTCTCAACATTACTAGAAGCATCACCCATAAATAAAAATGAATTCTCTCCATAAAGTCCTCTAACAACAATAGATGTATCATTTAAGTCACTTGTCTCATCACTTAAATGTAATACTTCAAATTTACAACTACCAAATAAGAAAATCTCTCCTATATTTGGTGTATTAAAAGCAATACTTTTATTTTCAAGTGCTGTAATTAAATCTTCAAAAGTCTTTGTTGTAGTAACAACATCAGGCATATAAAAATTATCAACATCAAAATTATTAATAACATCATCCATACCACCAATATGATCTTCGTGTGCATGTGTAGCAATCAAATAATCCAATTTACTAACACCCATTTCTTTTAACCGTTTAACAAGCAACTCACCATCAGCATTATTTCCTGCATCTATCATCATATATTTATTATTATTTTCTAAAAGAATAGCATCAGCTTGCCCAACATTAAAATAATAAATATTAAGATTTCCCTCAACTCTCATTTTAACAGAATCATTTAAACTACTAATTGCCTCTTTTGTTTCAGTATTAGTATTTATTCCTTTTTTTCTATTTTCTTCTATTCCAGCATAGATGAATCCCCATACCAAAACAATAATAGCTATTAAAATATACTTATTATCCATCTTCATACCTATCCTCCGTACAATAAAATAATAACACAGTTTTAAAGCAAAATAAAAGACTTCATAAAAAGTCTTTATATTTTTACATCCCAATTAACATAGTCGAATGAAGAATCACCATAGTACCATTCATGTTTATTTTTACACTTATAACTATTTTCAAAAATAACCTCAAATGATTCTTCAACCAAACTACCTAAACCATTCATATTATAAATATTACCTTTAATAGAAAAGTTGTTTTTTGAATAACTATATTCTAAATCTTCATAATTAAACATCGCATTAACGGGTATATCAATTTTAGAAGCAATTACATCTTCAATCGCCCTATCAAGTTTAGCAAGACCCTTAATATCTTCTCCTAATACTTCATTAGCAATCATCATCGCATAATAAAATTCAAATTGCTCTGTCTTCTCAAAATCTTTAACTAAAACTAATTCATCTTCACCAAACTTACAAGTCACATCTTTTATAACAAAGTCATCCATATCAACATAAAATTTTAAACTATAATTTCCATAAGAATCTTCTAAATATAAATTAGATGTCTTACCATCAGTATAAAAATTACTTATCTTAACATCTCTAGAAAAAACACCATTTGAATCATATTCAAATATTCTTTCAATTGCACTTTTAATATCTTTAGCAATTCCAAACTCATATTTGTCAGCAAGTAGCTTTAATTCTCCACTATTTTCATATCCAAATGCTTTAATAACTCTAAAAATATAAGTAAAAGAAAATAAACTAAATAAAATACATAAAACACTAATAATAATCTTATATAATTCTTTCTTATTCTTCTTTAATAAAAATGCTGCACATACAATTGAATTAATTAATATAATAAATATTAATAAAATAATAATATATAAATCACTTATCTTTTCAGAATATAATGCCCCTTTAGAAAAAGAGATTAAAATATAACTTAATAAAGATTGTACTAAGAACCATATAAAACATAAACCATACACTTTTACTTTATTATCTTTTCTTAAATATTTATGACACTTAGGACATCTCTTATAACTATCCTCAATTTTCTTACCACAAAACTTACACTTAACCTTAGCCATATTATCACCTTTCATTTCTTTTTATCCATTCAATTATTAAACAAACAATAAATCTTATTTCCTTTTCTGATAATTCCTTATCTTTTTCAATATGATGCCATTTATATAAACATCCTCTACAACAACAAGCAGTCGCATGCTGTGCAATAAAGACTGGATGTCCCCTCATAGGAGTTTGCTTGCCATCATTATCTATTATTTTTAATGCTAATCTTTCTCTAATAAATCTATAAGCATGTTCTTCAATAACATCATAACCCTTATTAGAAATATAATCTAAATCCTTCTTTTTCAATTTAAAACTACTTCTAAATTTTGATTTACTTAAAGAATCTAATTTGTTATCAATAAATTTCCTTTGAACACCATTCAGTTCCATATACCCTCTAAAAGAAAAAGGCTATCAAGCCTAACAAGCATGTTTTGAAGAACATGAGTTTTTATTTTCTAATACACATTTAATAGAACATTTAAATTTATTATATGTTTCACTCTTTATTTCATCAGAAAGTTCCATAAATGGATCATCCTGTTTATCACTAATACCTGTTTCTAATTCTTTAGCTTCCCCATTAACAATGGAAACTACATTAGGAGCATAAATTCTCTTCTTTCCAGTAGATATTTCTTTACCATCATACTCTAAAGTATAATCCTCTAAAACATTATCTAAACGAGTTAAAAGACCAATATACCCTTCACTACCTTCTTTTTCTAAAACAACTTTTCCATTGTCATCAACTTTCATTTGATCTCTAATATCTTTAACATCTACATAATATATTTTTTTAATATCAAGTTCGTCAGCAACTTCCAATAATGTAGGTAGAACACTTCTACACCAAGGGCAACTACTAAATCCAAAATATACAACAAATGTATCATTGTTATCCATCATTGTAATAATATCATTCGCATCAGCATAAACCATTGGATTATCTTCTGGAATAGTTAAATTTCTAACTCTATATTCAGTATTACCAACTTTATCTCCATTAATACTTTCATATTCATTTTTAAACTTTAATGCATCACTAGTTTTATCTTTCTTTTCATAATCACATCCAGTAATAATAAGTAATAAAACAAGTGCAATAATTACTAATATACTTCTCTTTTTCATTGTCAAACCATCCTTCATATAATTTGATTATAAATCATTTTTAAAACATAATCAAACACTATTAAAAAAATATTTAATAAAATATATAAAAATCAAAAAAATTATGTTATAATATAAAACCGAACTAGTTAGGGGGAAATATTATGAAAATATTAAATGTAGAAGACAAAAAATTAGTAGCATATATTCAAAGAAAAGATCTTAAATCATTAATAAGATTTGTTGATTACTTACCAAGAAAATTTTATAAATTTGCTAAAGAACTTGGATTATCTGATTTAGATGAAACTAAAGATGAAGAATTTGTTCGTATAACAGATAAAAAATTTATTAAAATTATACTTGCAGCTGATTGGATTCAAGACTATAGAGAACTACGTGATTTATCTATAGAAGAATTACAACAAGCATCTGAAGAACTTGCTATGAAAATCCAAGATATGGGAACATATTTTAATTCTTTATCATATCAAGAACAAAGACAAAATCCATTTTTACCAGAACAATATGCTAAAGCAAATCATAAATTAAAAGATTTAAATGCTTATTTATGGACAAGACAAGGAACTTACTCTACTCCTATTGAAATACCTCTAGCAATAGATTCTAAAGCTGGAATCGTATCATCAAATGGAGATTTAAGATTTGGAAAAAGCCTAGATAATGAAAAAATATTAATTGGTAAAAAGAACGGAAGTAAGTTCTTAGGAGGATATCATATTAACCCAATAGAAATCAACATGGGATTAATGGTATTTATGGCTGAAGAAAACTTAACTCCAAGTGAACCAGGGCAAATGGACATTAGAATAAAAGCAGAACCTACAAATCAATTTTTAGTAGTTGATTATTCATTCGAAAAAGACAAAAACTACGTTCCACCTGTAACAGAAGAAAGAAAAGAGCCAACAAGATTAAAAGTTAAAACAAATCAAAATCAAACAAAAAAAGATGAAAATTAATTCATCTTTTTTCTTTTTACATATTTCTTATATTCTTCAATCAAATCAGGATCATGTAAGTTTTCAGGTAAACTATCAAGTGAGAAAAATTTCATTTCTTTAGATTCACTATCCCACTTTAACTCCCCACTATATTTTTTTACTAAGTAAAAAGCTGTATTATTAACAACAACATCACCATTAGGATAAGAATTCAATCTACTCATTCCTGAAACTAATTTAATAAGTTCTAAATCTTCTTCTAAAACATCTAAATTTGTTTCTTCTTTAACTTCTCTAATAACAACATCTTCAAATCTCTCACCAACTTCTTGGCATCCACCAGGTATTCCCCACATATCACGATCCGCTCTACTTTGTAATAAAATTTCTCCATTTTCATTAACAATAGCCGCAGCTGCACCATCTTGTAGTAAAACAAACTTATGCATTAATTCACCCATACATTTTCTAGTAAAAACAGGATATCCAACAGTCTCACTTACTTTCATAACTTCTTCCCAAGTAAGTTCACTAATCATCTTTGAAAAATCATCATATGATAAAGCTAAAATCTCTTGTTTAGTCATTTCTAATATACTCATACTTATCTCCTTTAATCTACATTTACTCCTTTTTGAAGTAACTTATTACCAATAACAATACATAAAATAATATATACTAAATAAAGAATTGCTGCAACAACTAAAAGATATTTTAAAATATCCATACTAGGTGTAGCATTCATATTAATAAATAAATCTAAAATATTTTTATTAAATAGACCTGTAATAAATAATACAATTAAACTTATAATAGAAGAAATTGTATAACCAACAAATCCACTAACAATGCTTTTAAGAAGTTTATTATGATTGCTTCTATAACCAATAGTAATTGCCAAAAGACCAATAAATACTAAAAATAAGAATTCTAAAATCACAACAATTCCAGTTGTAATAATAATACTCCATGAAACATCAGGCAAAAGAACCTTTATAAAATCAACAAATTCTTTACTCCAATAACATATAACAAATGAAATAACAATAACAATAATCGAAGTAAACATTGTAATTAAAGTAGTTAAAACTTTTGACAAAAATATATCACTCTTTGTAACCGGCAATGTATGTGTTAAATAAGATTCATCTTTATAAACATTATGTATATATCTAGCCCATATTCTAATAATATTATTTATTAAAATATTAAACATCATCGCAACAGATACACCACAAGAAAAACTACTTATAAAATCAAAAATAAATATATCATCAAGAAAACTAAATCCTCTACCAACTAGTGCAAAAACAAGTGCTAAACCATAATAAATAACAATTAATTTATAAACCCATTTAAGATCATATTTTAATAATTTTCCTAACATTTAAACATCCTCCTAAACACTTCATCGATAGATGTTTTTTCTTTCTTTCTAATTTCATCAGCACTTCCAGTTAAAACAATCTTACCTTTGTCAATAAAAATAACCTCATCAAGTATTCTTTCAATATCAGCAATTAAATGAGTAGAAATTATAACACTAGCGCCTTCATTAAAATTAGATAAAATTGTATCAAGAATATAATCTCTAGTAGCAGGATCAACACCACCTAATGGTTCATCTAAAATATATAAATCTGCCATTCTAGACATAACTAATATTAATTGTACTTTTTCTTGCATCCCTTTAGACATTTTAGTAAGTTTCATATTCTTATCAAGTTCTAAATCACTTAATAATTTATAAGCTTTCTCACTATCAAAATCATCATAAAAGGTATTAAAAAATTCAACTACATCCTTAACAAACATCCCCTTATCAAGATAGGTCCTCTCGGGCAAATAAGAAATTAGTTTTTTAGATTCAACACCAGGAGTTTTACCATTAATTAATACTTCGCCACTAGTAGGTGTAAGTAAATCATTAATTAGTTTAATTAGAGTAGACTTTCCAGTACCATTCTTACCTAAAAGGCCAACAATCTTACCACGAGGAATCTTAAAATTTATATCATTTAAAATCTTTTTATTATCAAATTCTTTACTAAGATGAATACATTCTAATAATTCCATATATCCTCCTATTTAATTAATTCTCGCAAGTAATCAATTGTTTCATTTTCATCCATACCAATTTTTTTCATACTAGAAAAAAACTCATTTGCTTTTTCTTTTGCTAAATTATCCCTAATTTTTTTTATTAATTTTACATCCTTAGTAACAAATTTACCATTTGTTCTTTCTGTATAAATTAGTTTTTCTTCTTCTAATTCAGCCAAGGCCTTTTGCATCGTATTAGGATTAACTTTTGCTAGCATTGCTAATTCTCTAACAGATGGGATTTTTTCTCCAACACCAAATTCCGAAGTCAAAATTCCAATTCTAAGTTGTTCAACCAATTGTATATAAATAGGTCTTTCATTATCAAAATTAAACTTCATAGACTATATACCTTTCATTGTATTACTTGCATAATACAATGATACTACCTTTCAAATGTTTTTGTCAATAAAAAGAAATCACCTACTAATATAATAACACAAAATAAAACAAGAAATTAATCATTTCTTGTCTTTGTAAAAGATAAAATTTGTTCTGTATATGGCATATATGCTTCATACCAAACAGCCGCATCAACCATTTTTTCACCAATATCGTTTCCATCAGATAAAAACATATCCATCGCCACTCTATTCATAATAATTTCTAAATAAGGATAATCTTTATATAATGGTTCAACTAAATCAAAAGCAGATGCAATTGTAATCATTTCCTTACTTGGATAGCAACCAAAGTATTCATTACTTTCAAAATGTTCAGAATGAAAAACATTCTTTTCGTCAATATAAATATCATCAGTTCTAGAAATAGTAGCGCTATCATCTAATGTAGAATGGCCTACAACATGAGTTACTTCTCTCTTTTCTAAGTTCTTTAATGTTGCAGCTAATCCTTTAATTAGCCCTTCTCTATTTATAAATATAAGACCTGTCTTCTTGTCCATTTAAATCACTCCTAAGCAACGCTTATTATATCATATAAATAAAAAAAGAGAAATAGTTTCTCTTTATTCAGCAATTCTTTTTAATTCATATTTTAAAGATTCTTCATTAACATAAATAGTTTTGCAATCATCTGAAACAGCACGAGAATATGTAACAGTTTCATTTTCAGGGCCAAGTTCAATTTTTTGAGTAAAATTAATTACTCCATCTTTTAACACATATGTACCATTTGTAGCCCCACCATTTTCAACATAAGTAATATAAGTACCATCTGCACTAAATGAATAAGTTTGCTTCATATGTAAATTAGTATCTATAACCTCAGCATAATAAGCACCAACTATTGACTTACACTTAGTAGACTCTACTGTTTCCTTTTCATCACTTACAGTTTCTTTTTCTTCTTTAAGTTCATTAATCTCACTTCTTAAGTTTTCTGCTTCCTTCATCATAAAGAACATTCCAACAAAAGCAACGCACATTAATAAAACTAAAATAATCATTAAAATAACAAGTACAATATTACCTCTATCTTTTTCTTTTTCCATAAATAGTTCCTCCTACTAATAGATTAACATAATATTAAAATATAATCTTAATATTATTTATAAAAATATTTCATTGACAAAAAACATGTAAACTATCCATTTTGGTTTTCGCTAAAACATTCTTTTTTATAATATAGTGTTCTCAGTTTATCAATTCCAAGATCATTATACTTAAAATCAAACCCATAACTATTAAGTTCATCAATTAACATTTTTCTTTGTTCAGAAATAGAAAAATTATAGTAATCAGGATTATCATAATATAACACTAAACCAATACCATCAATATCCTGAATCTGAATTCTACTTTTCATCTTTCTTGTTGCATACTGATAATCAACTTTCTTAGTGTCAAATACTCTTCGCCAATAATACTTTTTAAATTTTTCTTCAAATTTACCAACATCTTCAATTGGACACATAAATGAATTTTCTGCTAAATTATCAAATATTAAATAATTTTGAAACCCAGATTTTGGAAATGAATCACGATCAAATAAACTACCACCAAACCCCTCACTATATCTAAATCTAACGCAACTCTTTTTAATTTCGTTTTCACTCATATCATCAAACTTTTTATTAGACCAATAAATATCTCTTGTTTCACAATTATAAACATTATCAAATCCAGCATTAATTAGCATCTCATGATAATAATCTAAACTTTTATCAAGTTTAAAACCCACTTCACAAACATTACTCTTTTCCATAATTACTCCTTTGAAATAATTTCATATGGATGTTCACTACGATACTTTTTCTTTTCTTCATACGTCATTTCAACTACTTCTTCTGCAATATCTATATGTAAAACTCCATTTAAATGATCAAACTCATGACTAAATACAGTTGCTTCAAAACCTTCTAAAATATCACTTTTCTTGTTACCATCTTTATCATAATATTCTATCTCTAACATATATGGTCTTTCTACAACACCAACTAAATCCATGCAACTTTCACAACCCTCTAAAAACTTAGTTTTACCAACTTTTTTCATTATAACAGGATTTATATATATTCTTTCTTCATCATATGAAGCATTTTCATTATTCTCCATATCAGGTTTAGAATTTTTCATATAAATTAATCTTTTAGGAATACCAATTTGTACAGGAGCCATTGCATAAACTACATTCTCTCTACAATATTCCTTTAACTTATTTATATAATCATTGTAATCATCATTTTCAAAATCAACATCAGTTGAAACTTGTCTTAAAAAATCTAAATCATTTTCAATTGTCATTCTTTTCATAAATTCACCCACTAACTACATATATCTAAAAAAACATTTGAAAAGTCACTATTTAAATTAAAATCCGCCTTAGTATAATAACTAACAACATCAACTTCCCTTGCAGCTTTTAAAGAATCATTTTCCTCATTAACATAAACAAATATAGTATCTCCACCATGATTTTTTACATATTCCATTGCATATAAATCAGTAAGTCCATCACCTACATAAATAACATTACTGCAATCTTCATTTTCAATATCATTATCTTTTAAAATCTTTTGAATAATTTCAACCTTACGTTTATCACTCATTAAAAAATCAACATCACTAGCTTCGCCACTATCATCAAACTTAAAAGTGGTTGCATATATTTCTTTAAAAAACTTACTAATAGTTATTCCCTCTAAGAAATCCTTAGAACCACTACTAACAATATAATTAACAATATTTAAACCTTTATTTCTATCAAAGAAATCATAAACACCCGGATTATATTCAATATTTTCTGCACCCAATCTAAAATTTTCTTGTGTTCTAGGAACATTATTATTTTTTAAAACTTCAAGTAAAACTTCATAGCAAGCATTATAAACATCAATATTCTTAGATAATCTTCTTTCTCTTACCATCCCCATAAACTTACTACTCATCATCCCACCATCAAAACCTAACGATTCTAATACTTCAATTTTTGTAATAGGATACGGAGTTAAAGTACCATCAAAATCATATATAATTATTTTCTTATTCATATTATCATCCTCATAACAATTATATCAAAACAAAATAAAAACATCTACTCTCTAAACGATTTCAATGTCTTTTCATATTAAATTAATTCAGTTTCAAAAAAATCATCAAGTACTTCTATCATATCTGAACTAGTATCAATAAATGGAATATCTAATTCTTCACATTCTTCTTGAATCTTTTTACTAATATTAATTAATTTCTCTACAATCGAAAGTAATTCTTCATCTGTTCTTCTTGAAGTCCAATCAGTTTTATCATCATACTTTCTTATAGTTGAAAATTTAGTAAATTTTGAAATGTTTGGATAACCAATAAAATATATATCCCATTTGTCTCTATCAAGATAAGGAACTACATCACTAGGCATAACATGTGCCGAATCAATAATATATTTTTCATCTTTACAATCCATTATTTTAACGATAGTTGATAAAAGAAGTGCAACCTTCTCACTACTATCTCCAATTACAACACTACTGCTAATGTTACATTCTGGAAAATTATTTTTTAAAGAAGATGTAACATAATCTAAAGGAAAATGATTATACTTATTTAAATTACAAAGTCTTTTTGAAAAAGTACTTTTTCCCGATCTAGCAACTCCTCCTACAAATACATTTTTATAACTTGAACCTTCGTTCATACTACTCCTCCTAATAAATATTAGTAAATTAATTATAACATATAAAAATAAAAGAGTACATTTACTCTTTTATCATTTCTTTATAAGTTGTAAAGTTTTTTCATCTTTTACACCGTCATAAAATTTATCAATAACTTCATAAAAAACATTATCATCATCCGAAATATAGTCAAAAAGTGTCATACATGAATTTAATTTCATAGCATCAATATCTCCAAAAATTTCTATTGGATCATCCGTTTCCAAAGACAATAATTCCTTTGTAATTTTAACAAGTCTTGGTCCTAAAACCTCATGTTCTAAATAAAGCTTAGCCTCTCCAATACTTTCAATTGAATAATACATTGCAGTATCACTTATGCCAAGACCAACAATTTGAGGAAATATAAACCACATCCAATGCGTCTCTTTTCTACCATTTCTAACTTCATCTAATGCTCTATCAAAACTATGTTCCTGAGCAGCCACAAATCTTTCTAAACCCATTTTTTCACCATTAACCGTTAAGTTCAATCATTCTTTTATTTAAAGTCTTAATTAATCTTTTACCAAGTTCTTTCTTTTTTTCTTCTACTTTTTCCGATTCTTTTTTATATGCATCTTTTAAATACGTCATTCCTTCATATGACATTCTAGGCTTAACAATATTGTCAACAAAATCAATTCCATATGGACTAAATTCCAATAAATTCTGAGCCATTGACGACATAGTCATACCAGTGTGCCCTTGTCTTGAAATTAATTCTCTAACCTCATCCCAAGATCCGCCATTAGAAAGAAGTTCCATCATTTCCACTGTTGAATCAAAAATCCACGCTTCATATAACCATCCATCATCACTCATCTCAGGGATTGCATCAACTAAAGCTTGTACTCTAAAGCACCAATTATCAATTTCTTCTTCCTTGCAATAAACACCATAATCTTGTAGTTTTCTAATATAATCATCACTGGTCATACTATAAAATTTACCATTCTTAGTTAAAAATAAAGCTTGTGATAATCTCATAGAACTAAGCGCATTTTCTTTTGTTGGTGCCGTTATCTTATCAACGT
Organism: Bacilli bacterium; assembly: GCA_017622175.1. GTDB lineage: Bacteria > Bacillota_I > Bacilli_A > RF39 > UBA660 > JAEDES01. The sequence continues at coordinate 19,271 of JAGARQ010000033.1, forward strand.
ATTCTTGTGCCTTTCTTTCTCTTTCTTCCTTTGTCATAAATTATATCCTTTTAACTAAACTTTTAAATTTTTCATCATCTAAAACTGTTTCTAATGATGTAACAGTTGGATAAATACTTTCTTTATCTCCATAAAAAATAGGTATTCCTAAATGACTATCCCAATCTTCCAAGTTACTATTGCTATCTTCAACTAAAACATTTTGAAAAGGATCTACAACACTACTTTTAACCATTCCGTCTGGTACAATAATAACATTATTTCTAACACCATTATTTCTAAAGTAATTTATCTTTGCTCTTGCTTCATTTAACGAATGAACACGAGTCAAAATATCAACATTTTTAGGATCAAAATTTTTAAGTATTTCAACTGCATCATTTAAAACACCAGCCTGCCAGATCCAATATTCCCAATCCATATCATGTAAATATTGTCTTTTCTTTAAACTTGGATTATCTTTCTTCGTTTCATGATATTCATCAAATAATCCTGTTTCTGTATCTAAAATAACGCCATCACAATCAATATATTTAATCATACAAACCCTCCAATATAAAGTATATTATACAAATAAAAAATAAATAGTAAAAGAAAAAAGTTAATAAAATTAACTTTAATCTAAAATTTTTTCAGTAATAATAACTTTTTTCTTATCATAATCAACTAAACAATTTGCTCCATACGGAATAATACATCTTGGTACAGAATGTCCAAAATTCATATTATATAAAATTGGTGTATCTAAATCATTAAACACATCTTTATAAACATCTTTATATTCCTCATAGAATTTTTCATCAATTGGTTTACCAACGATAATTCCTTTAACAGCTTTAAAAATATCTCTATTTTTAAATTCCATTAACATTTTCTTTAATTCTTCTGGTGTTGCCATTAATTCACTTGTTTCTAAAAATAATATTTTATCTTTCCATTCATCTAAACTAGGTAAAATATTATATTTTTCTATTAATTGTTTTTCTTCCTCATAAGTATGACCAGTCATTGCATCATATATACTTTCAATACAACCACCATATAATTTACCTTCAACGATTCCACTACCATTTAAAACTTCATAACCATGCATTTCTTCATGTTTTTTTCTTGGAACTCCAACAAATTCCGCAGCATAGCTTTCACGATCAGAATACCAAACATCACTAGATAAAATTTCAAAAGATTCTTCAGCCATAAAGTATTTATCAAAATATTGTTTTGTATAAGGTAACATCTCATCATCAAGTTCCGCAATGTCAACCATTAAACAAGGACCATAAAAAGTTCTTAAACCAAGTCTATTTAACATTAAATGGTTCATTGTTGTATCTGAAAATCCTGTAAATATTTTTGGATTATTCTTAACTGCATTAACAAACTCTTCATCATTCATTAAATATGGAATTAATCTATAAGTATCATCTCCACCAATAGCACAAATAATTCCTTTAATTTCATCATCCATAAATGCTTGTTTTAAATCAGCAGCTCTTGCTTCTGGATGTTCTTTTAAATAATCCATCGGTGCTAAAGTATTTGGCATCATCACCATAGAAAGGCCATACTCTTCCAATCTTCTCTTCGCAATTTCAATTTCATGTTTACATCCAGGTAAACCAAGTAATCCTCTTGATAAACTAACAACAGCAATCTTATCCCCTTTATTTAATTTCTTAGGTTTAATCATAATACGCCTCCTTAATTATTAATTAAATTATATCATGAAAAAAGATTAGCAAAACTAATCTATTATTTTTTTAATAAAACCTTAGCAGCATCATAATGTGGTTTAATAAGTTCTTTACCTTTATCAGATAATTTAATATAGCTTCTTTCTAACTTATTAGCAACAAATTCAGCACCATCATCAATAGATAAACCCTTTTCAACATATACCATTCTAAGAAGAGATGGAACACTATAAAAATGTGCCATTGCATCACTATCCGCAACACAAACTTCTTCAGGCGTTATTTTTTGAACCAATCTACTTCCTCTATGATTTAAAATACACCTTTTAATTAAATCAATTTGTTCTTCTGTTAACTCATACTTTTCTAATAATTCTTCAGCAATTTTTGCCCCTATAATATGATGTTCTTCAGTAAATTCTTTATTTGTAACAGAAGCGATGTCATGAAGCAAAGAAGCAATAGCAACAATATCATAATCAGCATTATACTCTCCTGCATTTTGTGTTGCAATTTTATATACTAATTCAATATGATGATCCCAAGCGCCAACACCATAAGCATTACTTGGTAACATACATCTACCCTTTACTTCATTATAAATATCTTCTATAATTTTCTTCATTCAAACCACCACTTAAATAATAACTGTAAATAGTATAACATAAAAGATATAAAAGATAATAAATTTTTGAAAATATGTTATAATTAAAATGAGGTGAATGATATGAAAGCGAAATTTTTAGAAAGTTGTTATAAAGTATCAGCATTATCAACTTGTATTCTAAATAAAGATGAAAACCCAGAATGGTTATATGGTGCAACATCACAAGTACAAATAACTGATAATCTAACAGCAGTTACAAGATATGAACCAATAATGTCAGATTATATATCTCCATACGATTATGAATTCCATATATTCTCAATCGATTTTATTAGAAATGGAGAATTTCTTCATGGTTTTGCCTATGAAAGAAAAATTAATAAAAAACTAAACGGAGTACTAACAAATCCAGACCTAGATCTTGAAGTAAAACTAGAAACAATAAAAGGACTTCAACCTGGACTTCGAGGAAAACTTCAAAGTTTAAAAACAGCTTCTTTACTAACACCAGAAGAAGAAAAAGCTCTAATTGAAAAAGGAATATCACTTCAAGAAGAAGCAGAAAGAAAAATAGAACTTTCTAAATGCTTAAGAGAAGAAAATGATAAACCTCAAGTAGCAACTCATCATAAATAAAAAAACATCATTTTGATGTTTTTATTTTTCCAAAAGTATGAATATCAGTATTATACTTTTTCTTTTTTTCTAAAATTCTATTAATTTCAATAACAAAGTCAGGTAAAGCATCAGGATGAGAACTTCCATCTTCTAATCTCATTCCTTTTTCTCTATCCCATTCAATTAAATTTATAACTACTTCATATAAACCTTTTTCTAAATCAAGTTCAATAACTTCATTATCAAAAATCAAATTATCAATAAGTTCAATTCCAGAAACATATGCCTTTCCATCAGTTTCAAATAAATATGGTTTAGAACTAACTGTAGTATATTTCTTTTCTCTCTTATCTAATTTTTCATTAACTTTCACTCTGAATTGAAACTCACCATTAGAATGAACATATATTGGAACAAATCTATTAGATTTAACTTGATTCTCTACATCTTCTTCATTTCTAAAAGTATTTTCAAATTCTTCAATTGAATTAATATGTTTAAAATGATTATAATCCCATAAAGCCCACATTCCACGATGTGTAAATAAAGTTTTATTCATAACTCCTCCTAATTAATTCTTTTATTCAAATAAAATGCATAAAATAATGGAATAATTGTCAAAACAATTGGTGAAACAATACTAGTAAATGTATTATTAACGGCAAAAACTGATAATGCATTAACAATTGAATGCGTTATTATACAAGGCCATAAACTCTTCCCTTTAACAACAATTATCGCAAATAAATACCCAGTCGCAGTTGCATATATAATTTGTAAAATTGTAAAAAATGGATCTGCACCAGTAAATAAATTAATAATATGTCCAACGCCAAAAGTAAGTGAAGAAACTAATATCGCAACATTTAAACTATCTTTTTCTAACATTTTAAATAAGAACCCTCTAAATATAATTTCTTCTAAAAATCCAACAAACAACATTGAAACCATATAAAATATTATTTCAGATAAAGAATTATCAATTTTAATTCCACCCCATAAATTAATAGACATTAATATAAAAAGAGGAATAAAATATAAAAATTTCTTTGGATTTGGAATTTTTTTCAAATTAAAATAATCCCAAAGTTTAAATATATAAATAAATAATAATATAAATAACGAAAGACATATATTTAAAGTCATCGTTTGCCAACTAAACATATCAAACTTATCTAAAAAAATAGAATTTGAAACTAAATAAATAATAATTACTAATATACTAAATAAAGTTTCATTCTTATCAAATATCTTTTTCATAATATCACCCTATAATACTTTTTAATTCTTCTTCATTAAACTCTCTACATTCTCCAAGTTCTAAATCATCAGGTAAAAAGAAATCTCCCATTCCAATTCTTTGAAGTTCAACAACTTTTGCTCCAAAACATCCAAACATTCTTTTAATTTGATGATATCTTCCTTCAAATAATGTAACAATTCCAGTATACTCTCCCGTAATCTCTAATCCTGCCGGTTTACAATCACCATCTATAAGCTTAATTCCTTCACTAAAACCAGTAACCATCTCTTCTGTCATTGGAATATCAATCGTAACATTATATGTCTTTTTAACATGTTTTTTAGGAGATAAAATATTATGAGCAAACTCTCCATCATCAGTAATAAGCATTAAACCAGTTGTATCACGATCAAGCCTTCCTGCTGGAAATAAATCTCTATGACTAAATTCCATTGGAACAAGTTCTAAAACAGTAGCCATATCTCTATCTTCAGTTGCTGAAACATAACCTTTAGGTTTATTAAGCATTAAATAAACATACTTTTTAACATTAATTTCTTCTCCATCAACTAAAATAATATCTTTAGAAACATCTACTTTAATATCTGATTTAGAAACTAAAATATTATTAACCATAACTCTTTTATTTTTTACTAAATCTTTAACTTCTTTTCTAGAATAACCAGTCTGATTACTAATCACTTTATCTAATCTTTCCATATAAACACCCTCAATATATTACTATAACAAGTATACCAAAATATTAGTAAAATAAAAACACCTATATCAAAGGTGTTTAATTATAATATGGTGCCGAAAGTAAGAATTGAACTTACCGCTGATCCTTACCAAGGATCTGTTTTACCACTAAACTATATCGGCAATTGGTGTTCAGGAAGGGATTCGAACCCATACCATCTCCGTCGGAGGGAAATATTCTATCCAATTAAACTACCCGAACAAAAAAGAAGCCTAAACTTCTTCACAAACAGTTCCAACTTTACTAGCAAGATCTAACCATAAAGAAAGTTTAGCTTTTCCATTTTTAATAATATTATCTTCTGCACCTTCTATACTAAGAAGCTTATTAATATTAATTTTCTCATAATTAATAACAGCAGTATAACTAACACTATTACCATCTCTAACAATAGATGTATCATAATAATCTAAACCATTATAATTATCCGCAATATCCTTATAAGCATCTTCATATACAGTTAAACTATCTTGCTTATCTGAAATAACCTTTTGTACAGAAACAAGTTCCAAAATATTACCACTATTATATTTTAAAGTATATCTAAGTTCTACATCCATTCCTTCTTCTGCATATGCTTCAGTACTACACTTTAACATACCAACACCATTCTCATCAAAATCTTCTGAAACAATAGTTTCCTTAACATTTGTTGTACCTGTAATATCTTGACCAGCTTCTTTTATATTATCAGAACAGCCACTCAAGAAAAAAGAACAAATAACTATTAAAATTAAAAAACTAATCTTTTTTATCTTCATTTTCTACTTCCTCTTCTAATCCCTGAATATATCTAAATATACGTTTTTGATTACGTAAAATCGCATCCATTTGATCATGTAATGATTCAAGTATAAGTTCACTCTTCAAATCAGTACGATAATCATTTTGGTTTCTTAAACTGTCTTTCGCAGCTTGTCTATTTTGACTCATCATAATGATAGGCGCTTGTAAAGCAGATATACAAGATAAAACTAAATTAAGCAATATAAATGGATATGGATCAATCGACTTATCCCCCATTAAAATAAATGTATTCAAAATAATCCAACCGATTAAAAATACCATAAACAAAATTATAAAAAGCCAACTACCACATACTTCACTAACTTTATCAGCAATTTTATCACTAAAAGTCATCTTAGCTTCTTCTTGTTTATCAACATCAATCGCAATTGGTTGATCAATAAGTAAATCTAATAATTCTTCTTCATCCTTAGCATCTAATTCATTATTTTTAAGTAACATTTTTACTATTTCTTTTTTAGTTAATCTCTTTTCCATATAATCACCTACATATCTATAATAACATTATATCTTTATAAAATAAAATCATTTATCACTTTATAAGTCTCAAACATAATTTCTTCATCATTAGAACTTAAAAAACCATGCGCTGCAAACTTAATATTAAAATATTTACTTTCTTCATTATTATTAATTAAATTATTAAAAAGTAACTCTCCATCATCTTTAAAAATATCCATATCTCCAGTAACAATTAAAGATTTAGGAAAACCTTTATAATAAGCAAGTTCTAATAAGTCGCAATTAACTTCCTTATCTTTAGAAAAATATTTGCTTAAATAATTATTAACATTTTTATCTAAATTAAAGTTAACACTCATTAAAGATTCATTCCATTTATAATTATTATAATTATCTCTAACAACAGGATAAAACATAATTGATTTATTAATATTAATCTTTTTATCAATAAGTTTAACAATAACACTTCCCATTATCTTACAACCAACAGAATCACTCATTAAAATAATATTTGAAGTATCTACTCCATCATTACTAAATTCTTCATATAAATATTTAATTACTTTAGTTATCTTATTAACAACAGTTGGATATTTAATAGTTCCATCAAAATAATCAATCGCTAAAACAATACTATTTGTTTTCTTAGCAAGACTTTTACAAATATCTGAATACTTACCAAAACATCCATTTACTTTACCATCACCAACTACATATAAAATAATTGATTTAGAATTAGACATTTTATCTGGATAAAATACAACAACCGGTAATAACTTATCATCTAATACAACTTTATAATTAGAAATATTCTTCTTAGAAATTGTTGGATGTAATAAATCATGAACAGTTCTATATAATTTATACTTTTCTATTTCACAAAAGTTATCTCCACTTTTAATTTTCATATTATCACCATTTTTATAATAACATAAAAAGAAAGTCCAAAAAAATTGAACTTTCTTAACTTGACACTATTTAACTATTTTTTTAAGTTTTCTCTCATTAAATCAGCAATTGTATCTCTTAATTCTTTATTTGACTTTTCTAAGTCATCACCTACTTTAATAGGTTTTCCAATTCTAACAACTAAATCTTTACTTCTGAACTTATATTCACCAGTAATACCATATGGTACTAAATAAGCATCAGTCTTTTTAGCCATTGATACAGCCCCAAACTTAAATGGTAATAATAAATGCTCATCATAATCTTTTTTCTTAATTACTTTCTTTTCAACCAATTTTAATAAATAACTATTTACATCATAAATATTATCTACAAATTCACGTTTTGTAATCTTTTTATCATTTAATAATTCTTCAAAATAATTAACGTAAGATGCTTTTTGCTTTTTCATTTTCTTAATGAATTCATCTTTATCAGGATATTTATCTTTACAAATATCATAAACTTCATTCATTCTTTGCTCTTTTAAACCATTTCTAGTCCCTTCAGGGAATAATCCTAATGCTTGATTATTATGAAGTACTTCTAAAGCCTTATCAGTCGCATTAGTATCTTTAATACTTCTATCTACCGAGATACATCCAGCTAGTTTAAAAAACCAAGCAACTTTCTTATCATCAAAATATTCTCTTTTAGCCATATAATGAACCGGTCTTTTTGTACATAAGATAGGTAGACATTGATCCATTATATGAATATGATTACCTACTACTAAAATAGGACCATCTGTTGGAATGTTTTCTTTACCAATAAACTTAGGGTTATAATAAAGTTTAAATAAACCACCTAAAACAAATTTAAATATCTTGAATCCTAACATATTTTCTTTATTTTTTTCTTTTTTTGCCATTATTCTTACCTCTTTTCTTAACAACCTTTTCACCAGTTTCTAAAAAATACTCTTCTAACTTTTCACTAACAGAATCCATTAATTTCTCATTTTCAAGTTCTAAGTCTTCAGTAACTTTTCTAGGTTTCAAAAATTCTATAGTAATTCCTCTTTTAAACAACTTATATTTACCTGTAATAACAAAAGGAATTAAATCAGCGCCAGTTTCCTTACACATCTTAACTGCTCCAAATTTAAAAGGCATTATAATATCATCTGTTCTATTAATAGTACCTTCCGGAAAGATTCCAATACAATTTCCATTATTTAAATATTCATATGCTTTAATAAGAGCATCTTTATCATGAGTCTTTCTATTAACCGGAATACACCCCATTGCTTTAACAACAATCCATCCTTTACCATGCCATAATTCTTCTTTTGCCAGAAAATGTACTTGGCTTCTCTTAGTTACAGAAACTAACATTACAGAATCTAACCATTTTGTATGGTTACCAGCTAAAACATAAGGACCTTTTTTAGGAACGTTTTCTAACCCAATTACTCTTGGTCTATATAATAAATAAAATAAACATTTTACAATAGGTTTAACAATAGTATAACCCCATGCATTCATCTTTTTCTTTTTCATATTAATCACCATATAACATATTATAATATAAAATTAAATTTAAGTAAAATCAAAAGTACTTTATAACAATATAAAGTACTTAAATTTTATTTATATAAATCAATATATTCTTTGTATTTTTTTCCTTTTTCTTCGAAGTTTTTAAAAGCCTCATAACTCGCAGCTGCTGGCGAAAGTAAACAACTTTTTCCTTCTTCAGTAACATCATATGCAACCTTTACAGCTTCTTCTAAACTATCTATTTTATAAATATTATGTTTCTTATTATCAAGTAATTCAGAAAGTTTATAGCCAGTTGTTGGCATACATATAAAATTTTTAATATTACTTTCATTTAAATATTTAACAAAATCACTATAATCAATGCCACGATCTTGTCCACCAAAGATCAAAGTATCTAAATCAGTAATGGTTCTACACGCTAACATTGTTGCTTCTGGAATAGTCGCAATTGTATCATTAAAAAATGTAATACCTTTAAATACTCCAACCTTCTCCATTCTATGTTCAAGTCCATAGAATGATTCAATATCACTAATTGCCTTAGAAACATCAAAGTCAAGTAACTTAATAACTTTTAAAGCAATCATTATATTTTTTAAATTATGATCACCTAAAATATTTCTTTTAATATCATTCTTATTAACAATTTCTTCACCATCTAAATAAATCATTTCATTATCTAAATAACAATCTGCTTTATCAGTTAAACTAACATTGAATAAACTACTCTTAATATCCATTTCACTTATTCTTCTATTCGTAGTAGCATTATCTTTATCATAAATTCCATAATCACTATCTTTTTGATATAAAAACATATTCATCTTAGCTCTTTCATATCTATCAAGTGTTCCAATTGTATCTAAGTGATCTTGAAATATATTAACAATAACTCCAATATGTGGAGAAACATCAACAAACTCTAATTGATTACATGACATTTCCATAACAATAATTGTATCTTCTGTATAATTATCAACCTCATCAAAAACAGGTACCCCAATATTTCCTACTAATAAAGTTTTTTTACCTTGACACTTAATTAAATGATGAATTAAAGAAGATGTTGTACTCTTTCCTTTACTTCCAGTAACTCCAATAACTCTATCTCTAACCTCACCTAAAACCATTTCCATTTGAGAAGTAATTTTCTTGCTTAAGCCATCACGATCTAATTCTTTAAACGAAACCCCAGGTGATTTAAAAATCAAATCAAATCTTTCTAAATCATTTAAATAATCATCACCATAAATAACATCAACATTTCGATCATTATTTAATTCACCCATCATATCATATGCATTTACTTTATCAATAATAGTTAATTTAATATCTTTAAGTTTAGATCTAATAAATTTATAAGTAGATTTTCCTTCTTTACCAAACCCTACAATTGCAATATTATTATAATTTTTTATTTTATCAAGAATTCTATTTTTCATAATTAAATACATTCTCCTTTAAAATATCATAATATTCAGAAATAACATTATGATTTTCCTCTAATTCATATAAATCAATATTTTCATCTTTTAAATAATTATTTTTATAAAGATTTAATAAATATGGAAGTTCTCCTTCATAAGAAGCAATAATCTTATTTAAAGCAAAATTAACCTCACTAATTGAACCAACACATTCAAATGGTTTAGTCTCACCTTCACCTATAAGTTCAATAAAATCCTTTTCAAGTTCTTTTTGATTTAATAAGTCTTTACCAAACATTTCAACCATTTCAGATTTAGAAAGAAATGCAGATAACATAATATATACAAATAAACATTTAGGACAATTGCAGCACCATTCCCAAGTACTACCCTTACTTCCTAAATTACAGCTTTTAAATACTTTATGATATTTAGTATATTTAGAAAACAACATTGCAATTTGAATTTCTTTTAAAGGTCTAAGCATACTAAAATAATTTATATCAATACCATAATTTTTAATAGTAAAATCATGAAAATCTTTTTCAAACTCATATGATTTAGAATATTGATGATTTACATTAGTACCAATAACAGTTGCTTCATTAGCACTATTTTCATTAGATAAAACAATATATTTTTTATTAGTTAAATATGCCATTAAATACGAAATAAAAGCAACAATACTACTAAATGGAGTGTGTCCATTTAAGAATCCCTTACTATTTAAATCAATTAAATTCTTATCAATAACACGTTTAATCTTAACAATATCTTCATCCATATAACCAGCAACATAACAACATTCAATATTAGCACCCTTAGGATTAATAATGAAACAATTATTGTCATCTTTATATTCCTTTAATAATTCTAAAGAAACAACAGAATCTTTTCCACCACCTACAGGAATCAAATTACCATATCCTTGGTAAAAAACATCTTCTAACTTTATTTCTTCACCAGTAACTTCAAAATCAAATAACTCATCTTCACTAATACTAATATTATTTTTATATAAGAATTCGCCCAAACCATTATAAAATAACTTTTTAAACCAGCTCTTATCATAATCACTTAAATATCCAGCTTCAATAACAATTTTTTTAGGACAACAACATTTATAATAACTAATAAGTTCAATCATCCCAATATGAAAAATAATTTTATTCATTAAATTTTCATTAATAAAACTATTCTTAATTAAATCTTTTGAAAAAGAAATGGTCGGTTTAAATACAGTTAAACCAGGTATTTCGAATGTATACGTAATAACTAAATCATTATCAATATCATCTACTAAATAATCTCTATATATAATTTCTTTATACGTATTTCTGTATTCATTAAACTTGGTATTCATAAAAATACACCTCACATATCAATTATATCACTGATAAACAATATATATTAATTATTTTACAGTAAATATGTAAACAAATAAAAAATTAGACATATAGTCTAATTTTTATCAACTATTTCTTTTTTATAAATACGAGCTCTTTCTCGAGAATAAACATCAATATCACCATCTTGATAATAACTAATTGCATTTAATACATCAATATCATCCGCGTAACAACATCTCATTAATTCTTTTTCAAGTGGTTCTAATCTAAACCCTTGAACAAATCTAACCATTCTATGACTAGGAACAGATAAATACATATTTATAATTTCTTCTCGAGTTAATGCCTTAAGGACTTCAAGTTCTGTAGCAGCAAACATGTCATAATATCCATAATATTCATCACTATATTCAACAATATCTCCACTACCAATAACTTCACAAATAGCAACTTTTCCATCCATTGCATCAAAATATCTTAATGTATCCTCTAGTCTTTCACAAAAGTGGAACCCATTACCATGATTACCAAATACAGCATCTCCGGAAACAGAATACTTTCCTCCTTCTTTAAAAGAAGCTCCATATCTATTAGTTAAATTAGCATTAAATGCTTTATAACCTCTAATTGTATTTTCCATGCTGCATCATCCTCATCTATTTTAAAAACTTATCATTAATCTTTTGAATAAAATTATAATCTTTCATTCTAATAACTTGTACAGTTTTATCAATAACTGTTTCAATAGAAGTAACTCCTTCATAGAAATTATTATCTCCATCAACGGTAATAATAACATTACCATTATTTCTTTTAGGAATTAATGTTATAGGCATATTATCAGGAACAATAACTGAATTAGTTAAACTTCTATAAGCTTTACTATTAAGAGGAGCTACTGGTGTAATTTGTAATGTATGAAATGTATTAAAAACAATACTTCCACCAAAACTTAAATTATATGCAGTTGAACCAAATGATGTAGAAATTAAAAGCCCATCACCTACAAAATCTTCTAAAAGTCCACCATCAACATAAACTTCTAATTCAGTAGTATTTAACGCTTCATCTCTAACAACAATTTCATTAATAGAACAGTGTTTTACTGTCTTTTTCTTTGTCTTAATAGTTACTTCTTGTACCCCAATGTTTTCAACTTTAAAATCCCCTGATTTTAAAATGTTAATAAACTCATCAATCTCATCAACATTTACTTCTTGTGCAAATCCTAAAGTACCGGCATTAATACCAACATAACAGCATTTACTATTAAAATTAGCATTCTTTACCATTCGTAGGAAAGATCCATCTCCCCCTATTGCTATAGCAAGATCATAACCTTCCTCTACTATAACAAACTTATTCTTTTCCAACTTTTCTTTAACTTCTCTTGCAACTTTATTACTTCTTAAATTATCATTTATAAATAATTTAACTTTTTTTATTTTCATTAATTCTTCTTATACTTAAACAAGTAAGATGGTCTGTGTCCTCCACCAGTTCTCATCTTATTTGTTTTTTCTACCTTATCCGCAATAATTCTACGAAAAGCTGGATCAAGTAATTTCTTATTTAAAATTACTTCATATACTTGTTGTAATTCACCTAATGTGAAATACTCAGGCATCATATTAAATACTATATCAGTATAATTAACTTTATTTCTAATTCTTTCTAATCCAGAAAGAATAACCTTAGCATGATCAAATGCTAATTTATCATTTTCTACTACTTCAAAATCATATCTATCAGTAGTCTTTTCTCTTAATACTTTCTTAATAGAGAATCTAATTACTTCTTCTCCATTATCTAAAGTAATTTCAACTACATTATCTTTTTCTTCAATTAAAGTAATATCAAACCAAGAAGCATGCTCTACTTTTTGAGTTAACTTATTCTTATCAACTAACGCAACATAGGAAGTAGAAACAACTCTCATTCTAGGATCTCTATCAATTCCATCAAATGTATATAATTGTTCTAAATAAATATCTTCTAAGTTAGTTTCTCTTTTCATTACTCTCTTAGCACATTCTTCTAATGTTTCATTCTTTACATCCAAAAAACCTCCAGGAACACACCATTTACCTTTATATGGATAATCATCTCTTTTAGCAAGTAAAATACTCATCATTTTTGTACTTGTCTTACGATAATTAGTTTGTTCTTGATCAGATACACTTAATAATAAAATATCTGCAGTCATACTTAATTTTTCAAATATACTCGAATCATAATTCTTTAAAAATTCTTCTTCACTTTTGTATTCGCTCATATTTCCACCTCATATTCATAATCTGATTATAACACAAAATTTATAATAAAAATACTATTTTAAAATATCTTTTAACATTAAAATTATCTTTTCAATAACAAGTTCTTTATTTTCTAATCTACTACCTAAAGTAGCTTCAACTTTTTCATTATAAAATTTATCATTTTCTTTATCATAAATACTAATAAATACAACGTTATCTTCACCATACGGATTATTAATATCTACTCTATTCAATTTACCAGTAATCCCAACACCAAAGTCACTGCCAGCAAATAATGAAATATTTTTACTCATTTCATCACTACATTCTTTACTATAAACACTATATTTATCAATTATTTCACTAGCAACACCCATCTTCATTTTATATTCATTAGAATAGGTAACTGCACTAAACTTTAATATTTCACTAGCACCTTCAATATTAGTAATCGCATTACTAACCCCACCACCAGTACAAGACTCCATTGTCGCAATCGTTTTCTTTTTTTTAATTAATAGTTCAACTAATTCTTTCATTACTTTTTCTCCTTTTCATAATTACTATAATATCTTTTTTCAACTAAAGGCAACATATAATCTTTAATATATGGTTTTACCTCACATTTTAACTCATCAGAAATACCATAATATGCCTCACTAATAGATCCAACTATACAAGCAATTGTATCACTATCTCCACCTATTGAAAGCGCTTTTCTAATTGAATCTTCAAATCCATTAGACTGAAAAAATACATATAAAGCTTGTGGTACACTTTCACTACTTTTACTTGAAAAAACATAATTTCTTTGTAAATCTTCTAAATCATAATTAAGATCATAATAATTACTTTTAATATAATCATAAACTTCTTCTTTAGAATGTCCTGTTCTAAGTAAAAATATTGTAACAGCAACAGCTTCCGCTCCCTTTATTGCATCAGGATGATTATGAGAAGGAATCGTTGCAAGTCTTACTTGTTCTTTAACTTCATCTAAAGAATCAAATAAATAACCAACAGGACTAATTCTCATAGCTGCACCATTACCATAACTTTGTCCTTGATAATTACTTTCTAACCAAGAAACAAAACCACTTCCGAATCTACTTCTTCCATATAAATCAACACCATTATTAATTTCTCTTAATCCATATTTTCTTAAATACTTTTCATATTCACAATTCCCATTAACAATAGCATCCCATATCGCAACAGTTAATATTGAATCATCTGTACAGGAAGAATATTCTCCAAATAAAGAAGTATTTTTATCTAAAACTTTAACTCTTTCACCAAAACTACGATGTCTATCAATTGTATTTCTTCCTTGAATTTCTAATACTTCAATAAAAGAACCCGCAACATCACCAATTATCGCACCTAACATAACACACCTCTATTCATAAAGATTATTACTAATAATATATTCATAAACATCTTTATCTAATAATTCTAAAATATCTTCACTATTCTTAATTCTATTTCTAATTTCAGTAGAAGACAAACTATCGGGTTCAACATCACTAATAATAATATTATCTCTATATTTATCATACCTTTTCAAGATCTCATCTATATCATCGGTATATCTTTTAATGACTAAAAACTTATAATTTTCAAGAAGAAAAATACCATTTTTCCATTCATCAACATAACTTAAATTATCAGCTCCACATACAAAATAAATATCATCATTTGGATACATTTCTTTAAAATACTTTAAAGTATCACATGTATAAACTACATAATCTTTCAGTTCATAATCACTTACTTCAAATCTAGAATCATTCTTAATCATAAGTTCTAGCATTTTAAATCTATGTTCATCTGCAATTAAATTGTTTTTATATTTATATTTACTTCCTGTTGGAACATAAATAATCTTATCAACATAACCTTTATTAATTAAATCTAAACCCATTTTAAAATGCATTTTATGTGGAGGATTAAAACTACCTCCTAAAACTCCAATTCTCATTATCCCAACTTCTTTCTAATCTTATCAATTATTTTCTTTTTCCCATTCCAAAGTTCTTCAATATCACTTTTCTTATTTATTGTATCAATAATTACTGCTAAATATCTAGAGCAATCTACATCAACATACCAATTATTATTTTTAACTTCATCTGGTACATAAGATAAATTAGTTGAATAAAGTTTATCAAATAACTTATTATTATAAGCTTCATCAAATTTATTAGTACCTTCTGTAAATAATGCAAAAGTTGCAACTAAATAAATTTTATCTGCTCCTTTTTCTCTTAAATGACTACATACTTCTATCATTGAACCACCTGATGCAATCATATCATCTACAACAATACAAGTTTTACCTTTAACATCAGCACCCATATACATATGCTCAACAATTGGATTTTTACCATTAACTACTTTAGATAAATCACGTCTTTTATAAAATACACCAACATCACATCCTAACATATCAGCATAATATCTTGCTCGCTCCATCGCTCCCATATCAGGACTAATTACAAGTAATTCACCTAAATCTTCTTTTTCAATCATTTCTTCTAAAATTGTATGTGTTGGATAAAAATTTTCAAATGGTAACCTTGGTATCGCATTACATATACTTGGATCATGAGCATCAAAAGTAATAATATTATCTACTCCAATTCTTTCTAATTCTTGTAAGCTAATAGCACAATCTAATGATTCATTTCCTCTTCTTTTATGTTGTCTTGATTGATATAAAAGTGGCATAACAACATTTATTTTAGAAGCATGACCACTAGTTGCAGAAATAACTCTTTTAATATCTTCAAAATGTTCATCAGGAGACATAAAATGCTCTTTCCCATGCATCATATAACTAATACCATAATTACCTACATCACTAAGAATAAATAAATCACTACCATTAACACTCTCATTAATTGAAACTTTACCTTCTCCATTACTAAAACGATCACTTTTCATTTTAACTAAATAATTCTTATCATTTTTATTTATATCTCTTAAATGTTTTTCTACTTTCTTGCCTAAGTCATCACAATTATTTAAAACTACTAATTTTAATTTACTCATATTATTCTCCTTCTTATTAACATTATATTAATAACATATCTTATAAAAAATACAAACTCATTTCATTTGTTACTAACATTATATTAATAACAAACTAAAAAGTCAATATAAAAAATAAAAAAAGATGAAATTATACATCTTTTTTATCATTTTCATTTAAATAAATAATTTGAACGCTGCCATCTTTAAATCCTATAACAATGCACTTTAAATCAAGAAGCTTTTTGCCCTTCTCTGTAGTATATATGTAATCCTTAATCATATTCTTAATAATAAATTCAAATTCTTCCCAATAACACTTATACGTAAATAGACATTTGTCATTACTAACCTCACATATATTTTTCTTAGACCACATACTATTATTCAAATCAAAATCTAAGCATCCAAGAACCTCTACTTCCCACTTTGATTCCCCTGCTTCAGAAAGTTCAACATTTAAAGCAACAACTTTATCATTAATTTCTTTTGAAAAAGTTTTTTCTAGCCACTCATATAAATCTTCTTTTAAATCATTTTCTCTAACATCTAAAACCAGTTTCTTATAACCAAGCATCAATCCCCATGGTAAAAGTATTCCAATAGTTCCTAAAACAATATGATCAAAGAAGAAAAAAACACAACCAATTACCAAACAAGGCAAAATCATAAATCCATAAACATCACTTATATTAACAATCTTTTTGTTTCTATCACTAGGTTTTTTAGGTTGTCTTTCTTCATACAAAATACATAATTCTTTATCATACTCATAATGCAAATTACTTAAGTTCTTGCGAGCTGTTTTATACAACTTCCACCTTTTTATAAAATAAATACAAATTAATAAACCTAAAGCAATGAATGGTAAAGATAATAATAAATTATTTTTAATTTTTAAGAATTCAAGCATAAACAAAAATAAAGCAACAGCAAAAATCGAAACACCAATTAAAAAGGCCCAAACCCACCCAGAAATAATAGTAGCTTTCTTACAAACTTCAGTAAATTTCTTTATATCTGGTCCATACTTTTCTCTTAATCTAAACTGTTCAGTAATAATATTTAATTTTTTCTTATCATACTTCTTCAATTCAACACTAGGCAAAGCTTCCTTAGTCATATAATTAAGTAAAACCATCTCAGTACATGAAGAAATATACATTGCCAGTAAATAAGCTAATTTAAATTCATCAGCACCATTAGTTTTAATAGTAAGTTCATAATCACAATTCATATAAATACGATCAACGTCATTTTTTTCATCATATTTATCGCCTATTATTTTTTCTTTTTCTTCTTTAGTTAATTCTCTAACACCATATGTACAAATACTTGCTTTAGTATCTTCATCATAAACTTTAATACCAATTCCATTAGAATCCATTTTAACCGACATATTAATTTTAGAATCGAATTTTTCAGAAAACTTTGTAATTCCCTTTAAATTAATCTTTTTAAAATCAACAACATTATATTTAAAAATTCCCATAAAGACCTCCAAGTACCTTAATTATATCAAAAAACTTACTAAGTAAAACAAAAAAAAGAGATTAATTATCTCTTTTTTTATTACTCTTTTTATATTGTTTAGGTCCATCACTTGCACTAACATGTATAACAGAAACTTCTCCAGTATTAAT